>JAFZET010000029.1 GCA_017560565.1 Clostridia bacterium
AACTGGTTTGACACCCATCTTTACATGCTGGAAGACTACACCGAAGAGATCGCCGCCCGTCACGGGGTTTCCATCAACGGGTATACGCTTCCTGTGGAAAAAGCACGTCAGATCGTTACCGATGTGATCGACAGTCAGTTTCTGCCGGATTGGATGCGTGCAAACAGCTGACGAAACAGATCATCCTGTCAAAAATCCTCCATACACAGTGACAAAAGTCCTGTTATGGAGGATTTCTCTGTTTATGGATTTTTCATGCTTCCATCCCGGCCAATAACCGTGTCAGCTCCCGTTTCGGCCAGTCAATGGTTTCACCGTTTGTGATGTGGTAATCTTCCGCCAGTCCCCGCAGAATCTCCCGCCACATCTGTACGGCTTCCGACAACCGCCCCAGTTTTTCATACAGGAACGCCCTTGCATACAGGGAATCCAGCGGTTTCGGGTGAACAGCAGCATTCCGTGAATCTTCATACAGGCGCAGTGCTTCGTCATACCTTCCGATTTTTTCCAGTCTTTCTGCCGCCTGATAATATGTCCATGCCGCCAATCCACCATCTGTTTTTTCCTGCTCCTCCAACGACTCCGCCAACGCCAGCCAGATCTGTACCGCACCTTTCTCGTCCCCCTGCAGCAGAAGAATGTCTCCCCGGAACAGAGAATATGCCGGTCTGCAGGCTCCTGTTCCCATCAGCTGTTCCGCTTTCAGGAATTCTCTGTTCCGTATGCAGGCTTCGATCAGTTCTTCACGGACAACATAATTATCCGTGTCGGCTTCTGCCAGCGGGGTAAGAAAAGCGATAAGTCTGTCTCTCTCCTGCCGTTTTTCTCTGACCTGTACCAGACTTTTCACCAGATCCACATCCATGGGATCCTGCAAAATCCCTTCTTCAGCTTGTCGGCCCCATGCCAGCATATCCCGATTGATCCGGTGCCTGTACAGTTCAACCAGCCGTTTTCTGGATTCGGTATCTGCTTGGTTTTCGGTCAGCCGTCCCTGCAGATACCCTTCTGCCCATGTGAAATCTGCAGCGGTTATGGTATGTTCATCCCGGAGCATAGCGGTGATTCTGGCGAGATAGTCATCTTTATCCAGTGAGAAAAGTGTATCCATACTGACACCGAAATAAATCGCCAGTTCGGGCAGCAGAGCGATATCCGGTGTTGTGGTACCCGTATCCCATTTGGAGACAGACTGGGGCGAAACATGCATTGCCTCTGCCAGTGCTTCCTGGGTAATCCCCCACTCCTGTCGGAGTTTTCGTATACTTCTACCAATTTCCATGTGTTTATTCCTTTCCGTACTTTCATTTTACAGCATCAGTATACCGCAGATACCGTCGAAAAGCAACAACGCAGCATGCGGGATTTCCTTCCTGACAGGTGATATATATTCTTCAGAATTTCCGGAAATTCTATAAACATCCCCCCTCTTTACCACTTCCGGTATGAAGGGGGATAGCTGTTATTTCGCTTCGTACCAGTTTTCACCCATGGCGGCTTCCGCAGTCAGCGGGACTTTCAGCGCGGCGGCGGCTTCCATTTCCCGTACCAGAATTTCCTTAGCCTGCTCTGCACATGCCTTTGCGGATTCCACGATCAGTTCATCGTGTACCTGCATGATGAGTCTGGCATCGATTCCGGCGGCGGCAAGGGCATCGTGTACCCGGATCATGGCGATTTTGATGATATCGGCGGCGCTGCCCTGCAGGGGGCTGTTCATGGCTACCCGTTCCCCGAAAGCCTGCAGATTCCGGTTTTTCGATGCCAGCTCCGGTATTTTCCGGCGGCGTCCGAACATGGTGGCGGTGTATCCCTTTTCCTTTGCATCGGCAATGGTATTTTTCAGATAGCTGTCCACGTTTGGATAGGTCGCCAGATAGTTTTCGATATACTGGGCAGCCTGTTTCCGGGAAATGTGCAGATCCTGAGACAGCGAATAGTCCCCGATGCCGTAGATGATCCCGAAATTTACCGCTTTGGCACGGCGGCGCAGTTCCGGTGTGATCTGTTCTTCCGGTATGCCGAACACCTGCGATGCTACTTTCGTGTGAATGTCCGTTTCGGCAATGAAAGCCTCCTGCATCACCGGGTCGTCCGCCAGATGGGCCAGCAGACGAAGCTCGATCTGGGAATAGTCCGCATCGATCAGAACATGGTTTTCATCTTCCGGGATGAAGTATTTCCGCAGTTCCCTGCCCAGCTCCATCCGCACCGGAATGTTCTGCAGGTTGGGATCGTTGGAGGAAAGTCGTCCGGTGGCGGTACCCGTCTGGTTCAGCTGGGTATGGATCCGCCCGTTTGCATCCGCCAGCCGTACCAGTGGCTCGCCATACGTCCCCCGGAGCTTGGAGATCTGCCGATAGGACAGGATATTGTCAATGATGGGATGATACGGACGCAACCGTTCCAGGGTTTCCGCATCGGTGGAATAGCCGGTTTTTGTTTTCCGCCCGGAGGGCAGGTTCAGTTCTTCAAACAGCACTTCGCCCAGCTGCTTGGGAGAGTTGATGTTGAAATCGTGTCCCGCCGCCATCCATACAGCGTCCATCAAATCCGCTTCCGCTTCCGCCAGCCGCTTGGCATACCGGTACACGCCTTCCGTATCCAGCTTGAAGCCAATCTCTTCCATGGATGCCAGCACGGCGGCAAGGGGCAGTTCGATTTCGGTATACAGCTCCATCATACCCGCTTCTTTCAGCAGAGGAGCAGTGGTGCTGTACAGCTGCCATATCACCCATACCTGTTCTGCTGCGTCCGGTGTTTCCGACAGTGTCAGTCCGTACGCACCGGCTACCTTGTCCAAAGGATAGTTCCCTTTGCCGGGATCCAGCAGATATGCCGCCAGCATGGTATCGTATACGCAGTTCTTTCCGCAGTCCATTCTGCCTGTCCGCCGCAGCAGTGCTTTCAGATCGTGGCAGAAGTACGGATGGTTCCATACAAAAACGGGATCGGCGGCTTCGGCTTTCCAGAGATGCACACCGTCACACAGCACGAAACCATCTTCCGTCAGCACAACCGCCACAGGTTCGTCCGGGAACACGAAAGATGCGGGATCGATGACCTCCGGCTCCGGCAGAACGGCGGCAGGTTTGTCTTTCTTCTGCATTTCCACACCGAACTTTTTTGCCATACCATTGAATTCCAGGGTATCGCACAGCTTTGTCAGAGCTTCCGCACGGATGCCGGTATCTGTCAGCGTTTCCAGAGTGATCTCCAGTGGAGCCGTGCGGCAGATGGTGGCAAGATCTTTCGAGAGATAAGCCATCTCTTTTCCTTCCGTCAGCTTTTTGCATACCGAAGGAGAAGAACCGCTGAAACCTGCATCCGCATACAGGGTATCCAGATCGTGCAGGGTCTGGATCAGCTTCAGTGCCGTTTTTTCGCCGATACCGGCTACACCGGGGATATTGTCGGAAGAATCCCCCATCAGTGCTTTTACATCAATAAACTGCAGGGGCGTGATGCCGTATTCTCCCGTAAACAGTGCCGGATCATAGACGATATCTTCTTTGGTTTTCATCAGCACCACACGGGTGTTTTCCGAGATGAGCTGCAGAGAGTCTCTGTCACCGGTGAGCAGATACACTTCCATATCCGCTTCTTCCCCCATCCGGGCAAGGGTACCAAGAATATCGTCCGCTTCATAGCCGGGGCATTCGATGACAGTGAATCCCAGAGCGGCAGCGGCTTCTTTGGCGTAGGGAAGCTGCACGGCAAGTTCCTCCGGCATTCCTTTCCGGGTTGCCTTGTAGCCGTTGTAGGCTTCGTGCCGGAAGGTTGGCTTTTTTGTATCGAAAGCACAGGCCAGATGGGTGGGGGCAATAGCGGTCATGTGCTTGTGAAGAATATTCATGAATCCGAAGACGGCCCCTGTGGGAAGCCCTGCGGCGGTGGAAAGATTCCGGATGCCGTAGAACGCCCGGTTCAGGATGCTGTTGCCGTCCAGAACGAGAAGTTTCTGTTTCATACCATACCTCACGCTGTGTATATATGGGTATTATACCACAAAAAGTGCCGCTCTGCACAATCAGCGTGAAAAATTCATAAAATAGACTTGCAATTTCTTCCGGTACACGATATAATTTCTGCAGAATATGCAAGGAGGTTTTTGTGATGAAACGATTCCTTTCCCGCCTGCTTCCGTTTGTTCTGGTATTTGTACTGCTGACCGGATGTCGGGCGTATACACTGACCGATTATCTGCCGGTTCTGATCAGCAGAGAAACCCAGCTTCCGGAGATCACTTCCATTGAAGTCAAAAGACTATCGGACGATGCCTCTGTGGTACTGACGGAAGCCGGTGACCTGAACAAAATGATGCTCCACGTGGAAGGCATTCAGGGAAGCCGTACCGAGGAATCCCTGGAAAAATTCGGTGAAAAATATCCGCCGCAGTATGAGATCACCTTTGTTACCAGTGATCTGGCGACAACCCTGGTGATCTGCGGCGATGAAGAATTCTATCTTGCCGGGTACTCCTGGCTGGCTGTCCGGGGCGGTATGGATCTGTTCTATCTGGATATGCTGTTTGCGGAAGCTCTGCAGGCTGAATAAGAGTATAAAAGAAGGCTGTGATTTTCTCTCCAGCCTTCTTTCTATTTTGGTTCGGTTACCGGTCGGCAAATTCGATTTCGGTGTGCATGGTGAATGTTTTGCCCTCTCCGACGGTCTGCACAACAACTGCGTAGTCGATCTTGTTGTTGTCGTTCATCACGGGAACCAGTTCCGTTTCCACTTTTACATCAGTCTTCAGAGTCATCAGATAGTCTTCAGTCAGCTGCAGAATGGTGTGGGCATCTGCTGTGTGGGTATCGTTCTGCCTGAAGAACAGACGGGATGCCCAGCGCAGGGCTTCCCCGGAATCGGCAGTATCGTCAATGATGAGCCGGTGTTCGTCCATGGTCAGTTTCCGGCGCCATGTGTAGGACTTGTCCTCATAGGAGACCTTGGTTTCCAGTTCGATCACACCGGCATCAGCGTCAAAACCGATGATCTGCGGATCGATGGCACATTTTTTATCTTCAAAATCCGGACACCACAGGACGTTGTGCATCTTGTTGGAATTGACTGCCAGATAGAACTCCCAGCGGTCGTAGCTGCAGCAGCCTGAATCCACGATCACAGGCGCATTGCCGTAGAACAGCAGGATCTGGGGTCTGCCCACGTGCTGGTGACCGCCCAGCCATTCCATAGCATCGGCAAACAGGGTCATTTTGCCCTTCCGCAATACTGCCATACGGGAGTCCGGGAACAGCATACTCTTTTTCTCTCTGGGGAAATCCAGCTTCACCAGTTCTTCCGCACGGCTCAGGTCTGCCATGGCGTCGATACCGTACGAATCGGAGATCCGCAGAGCGTGACCATCGGGCGCACAGCACTGGTAGATCCATTCGTACTGGCGGACGATGCTTTCATCCAGACCCTCGATGGTATCCTGCCCGTTCCGTTCCAGAAGGAGCTTGGCTTCCATGTACAGTCTTACGATGAAATGGTTGTAGCTGGGGCTGTCTTCGTTGCTGCCGCCGTCCGGGTAAATGGCTTTCCGCATATTCATTTCCACGGTATCCCGACCGATCTTGATGATTTCTGCGGCGTTTTCAAATTCCGGGAACATGACGCCCGCCATGATCAGCACTACGCCGATCTGGAGCACATGATTCTGGGCGTGGTTTCTAGCCAGACGATCCAGGGCTTCGATGTACAGGTGGCGCATGTGCAGTTCCACGAAGCTGTATAGATACCGCCATTGTTCTTCGGTGAAGGGTGCATCCTGCAGCATGAACAGACCATGGAGCAGAGACATGGTCCGCCACGCCACCTGCATATCCCGCCATGTCATATCGGTGCGCAGATAATGCACATCCGGGTCAAATGCCTGATAGGGGTGCGCCTTGTCCCAGCCTTCGATGATTTCCAGCCACTTGTCTGCATACTGTCTGTCACCGGTGCGCAGGAATGCATGAGCCAGAGGTATGGTCATGTACATCCGCTGGGGCCAGATCTGCCATTCATACTTTTTCCGGAACGGTGTACCTTCCACATACGCAAAGGATTTCTCCCATTTATAGGGTTCATCCTGGGTGAATTCCTTAAACAGTTCCCCGTTCATAGTCAGTTCCAGCAGGTGATCGCTGTCCACATCGCCGTAGTGGTCATAGCAGAAGTGGTAGGCGCCGCCATCCAAAACAAGATAGGGGAAAATGGGTTCGGCGATCAGTTTTTCTCTGGGATAGGCATAATGTGTGACTGTCTCACAGCCGAAGACTTCCTTCCCGTAAGGCTTTCTGTATTCAGTACCGGTTTTTATCATGGTAATTTCTCCGTTTTATTTATGTTGTTCCCGCATGGCTTCTATGTACGGAACCGGATCAAAAGGATCCAGCGGGGCATCTTTTCGCAGATACAGGGGGTGGTGTGGATGACCGCCGTTTTTGCTTCTGGCACCTGCCGTATACCAGCAGGCATGGTTTTCTTCTCCGATGCAGACAAAATCCATCATACAGTCGATCAGATAGGGTCTTGCTTTCACAATGGTCCCCCACGCCGCCCAGACTGCCGGATTTTCCCCCGCCAGCGAAAGCACATACCGGAAGGCTTCCAGATTCTCCCTGTGCAGGAAGGGGTTTTCCGCTTTTTCCATGTGCTTCGGGTCGGTGGCACGCTGGGCATATACATTCATCATCAGAAAACTGTCGTATCCATTTGCCAGCGCCACTCTTTCCACCGATTTCAGCGTGTTGTCCAGGGCGTCCGGTCTGGCAGTGGAGGGATTGATCCCGATGCAGATCAGAGGCTTTTCTCCCCGGGTACCCAGTATGTAACGGTATTCGTCATAGGCATCCGGTACATACAGCCACCGGTTCCGGTCGTAATCGTCCGCTGTGACCGTTTGCAGTGCTTCGGCAAAAGGCAGGATCGGGATATTCTCCGTATCGGACAGAGGAATATGAGGCATTGTTCTCTCCTTTACAGTCCGAACCAGGGGGCGATCTCTTCTGCTGTTTCCACCAGTGTTTTCGCACCGGCAGAAACAAGAATGTCGGGACGGTAGCCCCATTTCACACCCATGGCAAACATTCCGGCATTTCCCGCAGTTTCCATGTCAATGTTGGAATCCCCGATGTAGCAGATATCTTCCGGAGCTATACCGAATTCTTCCGCAATTTCCAGCGCACCCGTTGGATCGGGCTTGCAGGGATAGTGTCCATCCCCCTTGAGCATTTCAAAGATACCGGGTGCCAGTTTGTTGATAATCGCCTGTGCGTGTTCCTGGGTCTTGTTTGTGTTCACCGCCAGCCGGATTCCCGCGGATTTCATATCGTGCAGCAGCTTGTCCAGTCCAGGATACAGAACCGTGGTATCCAGAAAATGGGCGTTGTATATGGATACGTAGGCGGCACGGCAGGTTTCGATCTGTTCGTCGTCCGTCTGCAGTTCTTCCGGCAGGGAGAATTTCACAAAATCCCGCTCCCCGCAGCTGATATAGGACATAATCTGGTCATGGGTCTTTTCCGGATAGCCGTATTGTACCAGCATCCGGTTCATACAGTTCAGCAGATCTCCGACGGTCTAGGCAAGGGTGCCGTCCAGATCAAAGATGGCGGCACGATAGATTTTTTCAGGTTTCATAGAACTTTCCTCTTCCCTTCTGTGATGTACAGATTTTCACAGACTATCTACGGTTCTGTGTACAGATCTGTTTTTCGCAGCTTGATTAAGTGTACCACGATTTCTCCCGCAAGTCAACCCTAACCTGACGTTTTTTCCTTCTCCCGGAAGGTATACTATGCTTTTATAGTATGTTTTGTTGGTTTTTTGTCATGTTTAGCTTGTATTTTTCAGCAGTTTGTATTATAATAATATCAGACAATCCTCTACTTATCAAAATCGCAGAAAGGAATTGCTTTATGAAACACACAATCGGTCTTGTACTTAGTCTGCTTCTGCTGCTGACTGCCTGCGGAAATGCAGATACCGCTGTAGACGACAACACAGCCGTGACCCAGGAAACCGCCGAACAGACCGAAACAGAATCCAAAGAAACGCCGGATCTGCCTGCGGATCTTGCCTTTGACGGTGCTGTCTTCACCTTCGGTGTACTGGACAACCCCAATGCCAGAAACCCCATCGTGATGGAAGAACTCACCGGAGAAGCACTCAACGACGCCCAGTACAACACCATCCATTCCACTGCCGAAACGCTGGATGTTGTCATTGAGGAGTACTTAATTGAAGAAAATTATCCCGCCACCAATACCATCCGTTCCATTGTAGCTGCCGGGGATGACGTGATTCAGGTTGCCAATCTGTATTGCGCCGCCGCTCCGGTAATGCTGGTGGATGGGTATGCCGCAGACTACAACACAGTTCCCTATATCGATCTGACAAAGTCCTATTGGGATCAGAGCGTCAATGCTTCCCTGACACTGGGAGATATGCGTTACGCCGCCATCGGGGATCTGAGTATTACCACCCACGACCTTACCTTTATCCTGCTGTTCTCCAAGGACCAGATAACACAGAACAATCTGGAAAGTCCCTATGATCTGGTGAGCGAAGGCAAATGGACCATGGACACCATGCAGCAGATGATGGAAACCGTCACAGCAGATATAAACGGGGACGGCAAGTATGATGCAGATGACAATTACGGGTATCTGGCTACCATCAAAAATGTTCTTCCCAGTTTCTGGATCGGTGCCGGCGAAATCACCATTTCCCTGAACGACAAGGGCATCCCGGAAATGTCCATGAGCGATGAACGGTTCATCAATGTAATCGATCGGATCTTCACCATGACTTATGACAACAACGCCCGGTTCCTCAGCAAAAAGGGGGAAGATGTCAACGAAGAAAACATCAATATGTTCCAGGAAAACAAGGGGCTTTTTATGGACTGTTCCCTGTTCTGGGTTGGTGCGCTCCGGGATATGGAAACCGACTTCGGGATTATCCCCTACCCCATGTATGATGAAGCGCAGGGGGAATACTATGCCCGTGTAAGTTATTTCATGCCGCCGATCATCCCCATCACAAACCAGAATCTGGAACTGACCGGTGCGGTTCTTGAAATGGCTAACTATCTGGCCAAGCAGTCCATCACCCCTGCGTATTACGAAATCTCCCTGAAGGGCAAGTATTCCCGTGATGTAGAATCCGTGGAAATGCTGGATCTGATCTTTGACCACCGCGTAATCGACCTGGGTGACACGATCTTCTGTCCTGACGTACGTGACGGTTTCTTCTCCAATATGTATTCCAACAACAAACGTGATCTGGTTTCCACCATACAGAAAAACGAAGGTAAGATCCAGTCCACCATCGACAATATGGTTTCCGCCAACCAGTAAAATCCATTCTCTTTCGGAATTTTGACATTTTTACCGTTTTTCATCCTGGAATTTTGTGTACTATTTTACCGATTTTAGATTGTATTTCCCCGTAAATTATGTTATGATATTAACGTAAATTGAATAGACTGCAAAGCAGAGGTGCGGGTTCGATGATGCCTTATCCGGAATACTCCTGTCGGTAACGACTTTGGGGCGGAGGTTGGTGAGGCAGAGGCGGATCTGCCGAAGAAGAAAATCCCGATTTCTTCTGGTCGTCAGTAAAATATGCTGCCGACTGTCACGGATTCCGTGGAGAGCTGCTGTCTGGTGGAACATACAAACAGACGTCAGGTTTTCACGCCCGGCGTCTGTTTTTTGCGGTTGGAAAGGACATTTTTATGAGAAAGTTTTTCTCCATCCCCGGGTCCAGAACCCTGTTTGCTCTGTTCCTGGTACTGGCTGTTACCCTGATGACCATGGGTATCACCGTACTGGCAGAAGGTGAACCTGCTCCCGAAGCGGCCGTGGAAGATGCGGCTGTTGTTGAAGAAGTGATCGAAGAAGAAGTCGTGGAAGAAGAAGCCGGTCCCATGGCATATGGTACTGTATTGTCGCTTCTGCCTCCCGTAATCGCCATCGGTCTTGCCCTGATCACCAAGGAAGTATATTCTTCCC
>JAFZET010000229.1 GCA_017560565.1 Clostridia bacterium
CTGGAAAAAGTGGAAAAGAACCGGCAGGTCATGCGGAGCCAGCGTCAGAAAGCCGGGATCTGCCAGTGCGCCATCGTGGGCTATACCAATGCGGGAAAATCCACCCTGCTCAATGCTCTGACCGGTGCGGGCATCCTGGCGGAGGATAAGCTGTTTGCCACTCTGGATACCACCACGAAGCAGTATGAACTGCCCGGCGGTTCCAAGGTGCTGCTGACCGATACCGTAGGGTTTATCCGGAATCTGCCCCACCATCTGATCAAGGCTTTCCGCTCCACGCTGGAAGAGGTGAAATACGCCGATATCCTGCTGGTGGTGGTGGATGCCTCTGACCCGGAATGCATCGCACAGGTACAGGTGACCACCGAGCTGCTGACAGAACTGGGGGCAGGAGACAAGCCTACGCTGTTCGCCTTCAACAAATGCGATGCCGGACTGGCGCCGGAACCCATGCTGCAGCTGAAGCAGAGTGCCCATGGGGAGAATCACGATATGGTATTCATTTCCGCCAGAACCGGCGCAGGACTGGCGCAGATGATCGAAAAACTGGAAGCCATGGCCGGTGCGGGCAAGCGGAGAGTCCATCTTTTCATTCCGTCTGCGGAAGGTGCGGTGACCGGGATCCTGTATCAGCTGGGAGACGATGTGGAAGTGGACTACAGAGCGGACGGGATCTATGCGGAAGTCACTGCGGACGACAAGCTGCTGGGAAAGATAAAAAAGTATATCACCGACCCTCTGCCGGAACCGGAGGAAGAAGATGACTGATCGTCTGGAACGCTGGCGGCAGGTAGAAAGAGAAGCGCAGATCTGCGGTTGGGATTTTTCTCCCATTGCGGGAAAATTCCATGAAGATGACCGCTTTCCCTGGGACTACGGAAATATGATCTGCCGGTATGTGCGTCCCACGGACCGGATTCTGGATATGGATACCGGGGGCGGAGAAAAACTGCTGTCTCTGGGTCACGACCCCGCATTGACCGCTGCAGTGGAGGGATATGCCCCCAACATTGCGCTGTGTCAGGAGAGACTTCTGCCTCTGGGGATCGATTTCCGTCCCTGCAGCGATGTGTCGGCGATGCCCTTTGAAGACGCCTCCTTTGATGTGGTGCTGAACCGTCACGGCTCCTATGATTTTGCGGAAGTGCGCCGTGTGCTGAAGCCGGGCGGGATCTTTCTGACCCAACAGGTGGGGGCACACAACGACAGGGAACTGGTAGAGCTGGTTCTGCCGGATGTGCCGGAGAATTTTTCCGATCATACGCTGAACGGACAGGTCGGGAAATGCCGGGAAAGCGGTATGGAGATTCTGTACGCTGCCGAAGCCTTCCGGCACATGGATTTTTATGATCTGGAAGCATTCATCTGGTTTGCAAAGATCATCCCCTGGGAATTCACGGACTTTTCTGTGGACGGATGTGCGGAAGCACTGTACCGTGCGGATGAGATCATCCGGAAAGACGGAAGAATCCGGGGAACCACCCACCGTTTCTGTATTGCGGCAAGGAGAGTGGAACTATGAAGAAAAAAACGGAACCCAGACAGAACGATGTTCCCGGCGTGGAAAAGCGGGTTACTCTGGCAAAAGAAGCCCATGTGGAAATGGAAGAGCGGAAATCCGTCTTCATCGGTCATGCCAAGCCGGTGAAGAGCGAAGAAGAAGCCCGTGCTTTCATCGAGGAGATCCGTCATCAGTATGCGGACGCCACCCATAATGTGTATGCCTATCTGTTAAGCGGCGGTGCGGTTGCCCGGTATTCCGATGACGGCGAACCCCACGGCACCTCCGGTGTCCCCACCCTGAACGTACTGAAAATGTCCGGTGCCATGGATCTTGTGGTAGTGGTGACACGGTATTTCGGGGGAATTCTGCTGGGAGCGGGCGGACTGGTGAGAGCATATTCCGCTGCTGCCAAACTGGCGATCGACGAAGCGGGACTGGCGGTGTTTGAACCCTGGAACATTGTATGTTTCAGCTGTTCCTACTCCGATTACCAGAAAATCACGGCAGGACTGCCCAAAACCGGTGCTGTGGAGGAGGACGCTCAGTTCGGAGAGGATGTAACGGTAACTGCCGCCATCAAAGCGGAGGACACCGGTGTGCTGATGACATACATATCCGAAACCACAGGCGGACGCTCTGCGGCGGAAATTATGGACACTGAGGAGCGGGCGGCACCCTTTGAAGCATGATGACAGAAATGACTGTTTTGCCGACAGTCTTTTTCTGTTCCGGCGGAAGAACCCGTATCCCGGTCGAAAAAAAGAAAAAAAGAAAAAACGTGCGTATATTAAAGAGTGTTACCGGTAATGATACCGCATGGCGGAGGGGAGGGAAAGTATGCTGCCGCGTTCCATTATTGACGATCTGATCGCACGGTGCGACATCGAAACGCTGATCTCCTCCTATGTGACGCTGAAACGCACCGGCACCAACCAGAAGGGTCTTTGTCCCTTCCACAGTGAGCGCACACCTTCCTTTACGGTATATCCCCAGACCCAGAGCTACTACTGCTTCGGCTGCGGTGCCGGCGGAAATGCCATCGATTTTATCATGCGGATCGAGAATCTGGATTTCCGTGCCGCCGTGGAGCAGCTGGCTGACCGTTCCGGCGTTTCTCTGCCTCCATGGGATGACAGAAGCGGGGAACGGCAGGATACCGGGGTTTCCCGGAAACGGGTGCTGGCCATGAACCTGGAAGCGGCGAAATTCTATCGCTCCATGCTGTTCGATGAGCAGATCGGCTCCGCAGGACGTGCTTATTTTCTGGAAAGAGGACTTTCCGGCAGTACGGTAAAGCATTTCGGGCTGGGATATGCGCCCCCCACGGGCAGTCAGACTCTGCGTCATCTCAAAAGCCTCGGCTTCGGAGAAGAGGAGATCCGGCAGGCCTATTTCTGCGGGAAAAGCGAGAGAGGGTATTACGACTACTTCAGGGGACGGGTGATGTTTCCCATCATCGATGTGTCCGGCAATGTGATCGCATTCGGCGGTCGTGTGCTGGATGACACCAAGCCAAAGTATCTGAACACCTCCGATACGCCCGCCTTCAAGAAAAGCCGGAATCTGTTTGCACTGAACTATGCCAAGAGCCACTGCGAGGACGGCTTTATCCTGTGTGAAGGGTACATGGATGTCATCGCCCTCCACGCCGCCGGATTTGAAAACGCTATTGCAACCCTGGGGACTGCCATCACATCCGAACAGGCAAGACTGCTGAAAAAGTATGCGGACAAAGTGATGATCTCCTACGACAGCGATGAAGCGGGACAGAAAGCAGCCAACCGTGCCATCAGTCTTCTGGAAGAAGCCGGCATGGAGGCCAGAGTGATCCGGATTCCCGATGCCAAGGACCCGGATGAATACATAAAGAAATTCGGTGCGGAGAAATTCCGGCAGGTGCTCTCCGGCAGCCAGTCCAAATTTGACTATATGCTGCACAACACAAAGGGAAAGTACAATCTGGAAATCCCGGAGGAAAAGATCAAAGCCGTAAAAGAAACCTGCCGCTATATTGCCGGTGTATATTCCCGTGTGGAGCGGGAGATTTATATAACCAAAACCGCCGAATCCTTTGCCGTGGGCAGAGAAAGCATTCTCCACGATGTGGAGGCCGCCATCCGGCAGAACAGGCGTGAGGCGGAGAAAAAACGGAAAGGTGAGCTGTTTCGTGTCACCTCAGGCATCGGGGACAGAGTCAATCCCGATTATGCCAAACGTCCGAAAGCCGCACGGCTGGAAGAGGATGTTCTGGGCATGATCTTCTTCAAACCGGAGTATGCCGAACTGGCAGTCCGGGAGGGGATTCTGACGCCGGATGACTTTTTTACCGATCTGGGCAAAAGGCTTTATGCCTGCGTGGAAAACGGGGTGAAAACCGACGGTTTCTACATGCCCATGCTCAGCGAAAATTTTACGCAGGACGAGGTTTCCCGGGCTTACCGGATGCAGAACCAGCGGACAGAACTGCCGGACAGTCCGGAGATCTTCCGCACCTATGCCGCAGAACTGCGCAGCGAAGTAAAAACTGCCGCTTCTTCCCTGTCACTGGAAGAACTGGTTGCACAAAAAAGAAATCAGAATAAGGGGTAATTATGGTGAAGGACAAGAATATGGATATCCAGGAGCTTATGGATAAGGACAAATCCGACAAGACACTGGACAAAACGGACGATATCCTGGAAACGGAAGACTATGCTACTTTTGACATGGGATCTCTGGACAAGGTATACGGCGGTCTGGACGGTGAAGTGAACAGCTATCTGGAAAACGATGAATATTCCGATATGTCTGACAGCACGGAAGTGGACGATAATGAGGATATCGATAAGTTCCTTGCCGAAGAAGGCGTTGCCGTGGACGACCCGGTGCGTATGTATCTGAAGGATATCGGCAAGATTCCGCTGCTGGATTCCGAAAGAGAGCTGTATCTGGCGGAACGGATCGCCCAGGGGGATGAAGCCGCCAAGAATGAACTGGTGGAAGCCAACCTCCGTCTGGTGGTCAGCATCGCCAAG
>JAFZET010000230.1 GCA_017560565.1 Clostridia bacterium
TCCGGGCATACCGGTCAGCACGATATTTTCCTTGGAGGCGAAAACAGAGGCAAATACACGGTCTGCCGCTTCTTTGGCGATTTCCGTATCCAGGAATTTTTCCACCGCCACAACCGCCTGCATCACAAGCATATACAGCCCGCCCTCTGCTTTGATGCCTCTTTCACGGGCATCCAGAACAAGATTTGTGCGGAGAGGATTGTATACGGCATCAATCACACCCTCAAGCCGGTTAAATGCAGAAATATCGATAGGCTTTGCGCTGCAGTCGGGATACATTCCGGCGGGGGTGGTGTTGATGATTACCTGTGCGTCTGTATGCAGTGTGACCGCATCGGTATAGTCGATATATGTATCGGTACGGGTACGGCTGACTGTCAGAACTGCAGCAGCCCCCATGTCTGCCGCCACGACCTGTGCCGTCTTGCTGGTGCCGCCTGTGCCGAGTACCAGAACCTTTTTTCCGTTCAGTTCCACGCCTGCTCGTTCTATCAGGGCTTTCATGCCGTAATAATCGGTATTGTAGCCGTAAAGTCTGCCGTCACGGTTGACAATGGTGTTGACGGCACCGATCCGCCGGGCAATATCGCTCACCGTGTCCAGATACGGGATCACCATCTGCTTGTAGGGAATGGTTACGTTGATCGCCGCAAAATCTTTTTTGGCAAAGAAGGGTGGGATTTCTTCCTCGGTCAATTCAATGAGATCGTATTCGTAATCGGCAAGTCCCTTGTGTATTTCCTTTGAAAAGCTGTGGGTCAGCTTTTTCCCGATACATCCGTATTTTTTCATTTGTTTTCACCTAACCAATCTGTGCCGTACCGCATCGCCAGTGCGTCACACAGGACAATGGCAGCTGCCGCATCCTGAACCACTCTCGCTCTGTGAATGATTGCCGGATCGTGTCTGCCTTTGGGTTCCAGTACCGCATCGGTCCTGGTTTTGAAATCAATGGTATCCTGGGGCTTGAAAATGGTCGGAGTGGGTTTGATAACGGTGCGGAAGAGGATAGGCATACCGTTTGTGATCCCGCCGTTGATTCCGCCGTTGTTGTTGGTGACCGTCACCACCTGTCCGTTTTCCATCCGCATGGGATCGTTTGCCATACTGCCGCGCATATCGGCAATGGCAAAACCTGCACCGAATTCGATCCCCTTGACGGCGGGACTGGCGAGCATGAGATGGGAAAGCATACTCTCCACGGTATCAAACCACGGTTCCCCCACACCGGCAGGCATTCCGGTGATTACAGTTTCCAGAATACCGCCCACACTGTCGCCCTCGGATGCCGCCGCAAGAATGGCTTCCCGCATGGCTTCTCCCTGTGCTTCATCCAGTACCGCAAAGGTTCTGGCGTTTACGGAAGCTATGTCCGCAGGCAGATCACCGAATTCTCTGTCGGACACGCCGGCACAGCGCTTGATATGGGTACCAATACGGATCCCTTTCTGTTCCAGTGCATACCGGCAGACTGCCCCGGCTGCAACCAGAGCCGCTGTGATCCGTCCGCTGAAATGTCCGCCGCCCCGGGAGTCCTGCCAGCCGTGATACTTGCATTCTGCCGTATAGTCGGCGTGAGAGGGACGGGCGGTGGTTTTTATCTGCGAATAGTCACCGCTTTTTACGTTTTCATTGGGAATGAGAATGGTGATGGGCGTACCGGTGGTCCGGTCGTTGATCACACCGCTGACGATTCTGAATTCGTCTTTTTCTTTTCTCGGGGTGGAAATCTTGCCTTCTGGTCTGCGGAGGGTAAGCATGTGCGCGATGTATTCTCTGTTTACTTCCAGACCCGGTGCCAGACCATCGATGACCGCACCGATAGATTCCCCGTGGCTTTCCCCGAACAGGGTAACGGCTATGCTGTATCCAAACGTGTTTTTCATGCTTCCAGTCCCTCCAGGCAATCCTTCGCCAGCCGGATCACATCCAGGCAGTTCATGGTTTGCATTGCAAAGCTGCCGGGTTCATCCACCGTTGTTACGGTTACTTTGCTTCCGTCCGCTTTTTTGTCGTGGAACGCCGCTTCTGCGATCTTTTCCCAATCGTATCGCAGGATACGGTAAAGACCGCATTTTTTCAGTACCCGGATCACTCTCGGACGGATTTCTTCGCCGCACATGGGGAGCATCCCGAGCGCAACGCATTCCCCGTGATACAGCTCACTCATACCTTCACTGCTTTCGATGCCGTGTCCTATAGTATGTCCGAAATTGAGGATTTTCCGCAGACCTGTTTCCTTTTCATCCTGCTCGACCACATTCTTTTTGATAGTCAGAGAACGGATAATGATCTCTTCCAGATTGGTTTCAATGTCCTTGGATTCAAACAGCTCAAACAGCTCCCTGTCGGATGTCAGCGCCATTTTGACGGCTTCCGCAAGT
This sequence comes from Clostridia bacterium, assembly GCA_017560565.1. GTDB lineage: Bacteria > Bacillota > Clostridia > Oscillospirales > CAG-272 > UMGS1696. The sequence continues at coordinate 2,385 of JAFZET010000230.1, forward strand.
CCGTTTGAAATCTGTCTTCCGGGAAGGGATTTCAGAAGCTCCGGGTCGATCAGTACCTTTTTCGGCTGATAGAACGCACCGACGATATTTTTCACACCGCCGAAATTGATTGCGGTTTTCCCGCCGATGGAAGAATCGATCTGCGAGAGCAGGGTAGTGGGGATGTTGTAGAAATCAATCCCCCGCATATAGGCGGAAGCTGCAAAGCCGGAAAGATCGCCGACCACACCGCCGCCCACTGCTGTGACACAGTCTTTTCTGGAAAAACCGTGCTCCAGCATCATCTGCTGCAGTCTGGCAAATCCTTCAAGACTCTTGGAGCCTTCTCCCATCTCCACCGTACAGATGCAGGCTTCCCGGCACTGTGCGGCGAGCGTTTTTGCGTATTCTGCGGGAACGCCTGTGTCGGTTACGACAAGTACCCGTCTGTCCAGGTTCAGATACTGACCTGCCTGGGCAAGGATCCCTCTTTCTACGAGGATATCGTAGCTGTCCCCGCCTAAATTCATGTGTATATTCATGGTATCACCGTTATAGTTCCGCATGAGGTGCGAATGTACCGGCTACTTTGAGCTGATCGCACATCATACCAAGTTCCTCAAGCATTTTTGCGCCGTTTTCCGTGTTGGTCGTACCATCGATTTCTATATAGAAATAATACTGCCACGAGTGTTTTTTCAAAGGTCGGCTGCGGAGTGCGGTCATGTTGTAGCCGTACTTCCCGATGATCCCGATGGCATTGGCAAGAGAACCGGCTTCATGCTTGACCGTGAACATCAGAACCGAGTTTGCCAGAGAGGGGGAGGCGGCACGAACCTTTGAGACAACCGCAAAGCGTGTTGTGTTTTCACCGCTTTTGTTGATGTTGGCTTCCAGCACTTTCAGTCCGTAGATTTCCGCTGTTTCTACACTGGCGATTGCACCCAGGGAGCTGTCATTTGCTTCTGCTACCATTTTTGCGGCAAGGGCGGTATTGGTGGATTCTTCAGCGGTAAACTTCCGCATTTCGATATAATCATGACACTGGCTGAGAGCCTGCGGATGACTTGTTACCTTTTTGATATCCTCCACAGAGGCACCGGGAATCCCCAGCAGATTCTGATGGATTTCCAGTTCATAAATTCCGTTGATAAACAGTGTGCCCGAGAAGATCAGGTCAATGGTTTGTCCCACTTCGCCTGCATAGCTGTTTTCGATGGGGAGCACCGCCGCATCGCTTTCGCCGTTTACGACAGAATCATAAGCGGCTTTAAAATCCGTGTAGGATACCCGATTGCTTTCCGGGAAAATCCGTCCCGCTGCGATGTGGGCGAAAGCACCTTCCACACCGCTGTACGCTACCTTCAGTCCGTTCTGCATACGGTACTGGTATGCCCGTGAAACCGACATAAGATGCTTCAGATAGTCGATATAGTAGCCTTTCAGCACTTCATCTTCAA
>JAFZET010000231.1 GCA_017560565.1 Clostridia bacterium
ACTTCGCTTGCTGCCTGCATCTTGAACTGTTCCATAGCTTCCTTTGCTTCGGGTACTACGATTCTGTTGTTCTTCTGTGCCATAATGGATATCTCCGTTTCATTTTTTTGATTTCAGAGAACTGTTTTGTTCTCTGGCCATATTATGAACCGGATATGACGGGAATATGAATGGTAATATTTGCGGAATTCAAAACTGTGGAGCAGAAGACGAAAGGGAAGCGAAAAACTCAGTCTTTCATTCCGGAGAGACCGAGGATCTGCATCCGTGCAAACACATCCAGACTGCTGCGGTTATGCCGCCTGCAGATTTCCAGCAGTGTATAGAGTACCGCTTCTTCCCGAAGTGCCGCATCTTCCTCAGCCGTCCACGGGACTCCGCCGCCGTCTTTGTTTTCTTTTGTATCGGATGTTTGCTTCTTCCGCACAGCGGTTTGCACAGCGGTTCCATTTTTCTTTTCGGAAGGATGCATTTTCTCCCCTTCGGTATGTGTTTCTTCTCCGCACCATTTCAGAATCGCCGTCAGAAACGCCCGTCCGTATTGTTCGAACCGGACTTTTCCCATGCCGTGTATGGAGAGCATCTCTTCCTCAGTTTTGGGCAGATGAATGCACATTTCGTTCAGCAGAACATTGGTAGCAACCACATAAGGCGGCAGCCCTTCCTGTTCAGCCAGTGTTTTCCGCAGTTCCTTAAGAACATTGTAGAGTGCTTCGTTTACAGGCTCTACCGGATCTTTTTTCTGAAGCTTGGCGGATTTTTTGGATGCAGGTTCGCTTACGGAAACAACCGGGAAATCCTCCGGCAGATCCATAAAACGCTGTCCACCGTTTTTCAGAAAGTCCCAGCCTTCCGGAGTAACGGAAAGGCTGCTGTAGGTTTCTTCCTTTTCGATCAATCCGTTATCCAGACAATATGCGATCAGCTTCCAGAGATAGTCAGCGGTGTTTTCCTTCATGATCGACCAGGTTGAGATCTGATCCAGCCCTTTTTCTTTGATTTTCGGAGACATAACTCCACGATGGACAGAGATCACCACGGCACCGCCGTAGATTTCACCGCTGCGCCGGATACAGGAGAGCAGCTTTTGTATATCTACTGTTACATCCCGTTTTACATGATTGGAAAGGCAGTTTGAACAGTTTTCGCAGCGTTCCTGTCCCTTTTCTCCGAAATACCGCAGGATCCGGCTGCGCAGACAATCGCCGCTGTTCCCATACTCATACATAGCGGAAAGTCGCTTTTTGGCACGATCCAGAAGCACCGCCTGCTGTTCCGGTGTCAGTTCCGGGTTGGGTTCATCCGGCGTAATCAGCCGCAGACAGGTATGGTAATCACTGGGCGAAAAGAGAAGAACACAATCCGCAGGTGCACCGTCCCGTCCTGCACGCCCCGCTTCCTGATAATAGGATTCAAGATCGGTGGGCATATTATAATGGATCACAAACGATACATTGGATTTGTCGATCCCCATACCGAAGGCATTGGTGGCTACCATGATCGGTTTCCGGTCGAAAAGAAAATCATCCTGGTTCTCCTGCCGTTCCTCCGGTTCCAGTCCGGCATGGTATCTGGTGGCCGGATATCCGTTTTCCCGGAGCATATCGCAGACATCCTCCACCAGCTTCCGGGATAAACAGTAAACAATTCCGCTTCTGTCCTGGTATTCCCTCAGCAGATCCAGCAGAGCGTCTTTTTTCTTTTTGGGTTTCAAAACACCAAAATACAGATTGGGACGGTCAAAACCTGTAACGCACTGATACGGATCCCGCAGTTTCAGGAGATTCCGTATGTCCTCTCTGACCTGAGAAGCGGCAGTAGCCGTAAATGCCGCCACTACCGGTCTTTGGGGCAGTCTGTTCACAAATTCAATGATCTTCAGATAACTGGGACGGAAATCCTGCCCCCACTGGGAAACACAGTGCGCCTCATCCACCGTCAGTACAGACAGCCTGCAGGTATTCCAGATGGCGCAGAACTCCTCCGATAGAAGTCTCTCCGGTGCGGCATAAATCAGCTTGTAGCGTCCCTCGGCAGCATTCCGTACCACACGGAGATACTGTCCGTAAGTCAGAGAGCTGTTGATATATGCGGCAGGCACACCGGCTGCGCAGAGCGTTTGTACCTGATCCTTCATCAGAGAAATCAGCGGAGAGATGACAAGTGTGGTGCCTTCGGAAGCCAGAGCAGGTACCTGATAACAGACAGATTTCCCGGCGCCGGTTGGCATTATGCATAAAACATCCCGCCCGGACAGAACGGCGTCCACAACCTCCTCTTGTCCATGACGAAATGTATTGTATCCGAAATACTGTGAAAGTGCCTCATACTTGTCCATCTGTGTCGTGCCCCTGCAAAAGATAATGAATATGCCTATAGTATAGCAGAAACCTCAGGAAAAATCAAGTGTTCCGAATGTCTGTTCTTCTGCGGAAGATGAAAAATCGAAGTACAGCCGGAACCATACTTCGATTTTATTATTTATGCAGTTAAGCCAGCCAGCGTTTCAGCACAGCCGCATCCACGTGCAGCTGATCCGGCTCGTTATTGTACATGAATTCCAGCAGCAGATTGTGATCTCTGCCGGATGTGGCGAGAATATCCAGATACTGCCGCCAGATGCCCTCGTGCTTTTCAAGAGGGAAGTGGTCTTTTCCTTCCCAGGAGAAAACGTGTACATTGGTGATGTACGGCAGTTCCCGGCGCAGGGCTTCCAGATTGTATGCCGTATCCCGGAACTGGTTGGGCTGCCAGTACAGTTTCAGATTCTCTCTGTCTGTTTCTTCCAGAAGCTGCAGAGCACTTACCCAGTCGTCTGTCAGTGTCCCATTGTGGCATTCCAGCGAAACCGTTAATCCGCTGTTCTTTGCGGCATCGCAGGCGTCCTGCAGTTCTTTTACCACATCTGCCCGTTCAGCGGCGGTAATGTCCGCACTGCCTTTCTGACCAGCCCAGACCCGTATGGTGGAAGCACCGAGAGCACGGGCACATCCGATGTCTCTGCGGATCGCAGCACGGGATTCTTCGCTTTCCGTCCAGGGTTTATAGTAAGAGCCATACGCCACCGTACAGATTCCGTGACGGGCAGAAAGTTCACAGGCATCCGCAATATCCTGAGGACTGCCGGAGGGCACGTGAATGTCACCGCCCCACTCTATGGCAGTCAGTCCGCACGCTTCCATCAAAGCGCAGATTTCCGGCTTGGTAAGATTCCGGAAGGTAACAGAAACCAGACCCGCTGTCAGCATAGCCATCCTCCTCAGAGCATATCCCGGCAGACATCTGCCATGGTGTAGAAACCGGGCTGTCTGTCTGCCAGATACAGTGCCGCTTTGATGGCACCCACAGCAAACAGATCCCGGCTGCCGGCACTGTGGGAGAGCTTGATGACTTCATCGGTTCCGGCAAAAATTACTTCATGTTCCCCGACAATGGTGCCGCCCCGGATGCTGGAGATTCCGATTTCCTTCTTCTCACGGGCTTTCCGTACAGCATGACGGTCGTAAACAAATTCGCTTTCGCCGTCTCTGCCTTCCGCAGCTGCTTCCGCCAGCATGAGAGCCGTACCGCTGGGCGCATCCAGCTTTTTGTTGTGGTGCATTTCCAGAATCTCAATATCGTATTCCTGTCCCAGTACAGCCGCCGTCTTCTTCACAAGCTCAGACAGCAGATTGATTCCCAGAGACATATTCCGGGAGTGCAGTACAGGAATTTCCGCAGAGGCTTCCCGGATCTGTGCGGTTTCCTCTTCCGTATGCCCGGTGGTGCAGATGACTACAGGTACACGGTTTGCTTTGGCGTATGTCAGCAGCTTACCCACGGCCGTGTGATGGGAACAGTCCACAATCACATCGGGAACAGCGGGCAGCTCCGTGTAATCCAGCCAGACCGGATACGGAGAACCGGCGGCAGGCTGCAGATCGATCCCGCCGAGAATTTCAATATCGTCCCGATCGGCAGCCAGACGTCCGATGGTAGAGCACAGACGTCCGGATGCACCGGATAATAAAATGCGGATCATAAGTATGAAAATCCTTTCTGTTCAACGTCCGTTCACTCAGTGCAGCAGTCCGGCTTCCTTCATGGCTTCGATCAGCACGGCCTTGTTCTTGTCTTCCATTTCGCACAGAGGCAGACGCATGGAATCGCTGCACAGACCCATCAGACCGCAGGCAGTCTTCACGGGAATGGGATTCACTTCAATGAACAGGGAATTGATCAGCTTCAGCAGATCCAGCTGGAGCTTGCGGGAACCGATCACATCGCCTGCCATATACTTGGCGCAGATGTCGTGGGTTTCCCTGGGCAGTACATTGGAGAGCACGGAGATAACGCCCATACCGCCCAGAGACATAATGGGAACGATCTGGTCATCGTTGCCGCTGTAGATAGCCAGCGTATCGGACAGTTCTGCGGCGATTTCAGCTACCTGGCTCAGATTGCCGGAAGCTTCCTTGGTGGCGATGATCCGTTCATGCTTTGCCAGTTCTCTGTACACAGACATGGGAATGTTCACGCCGGTACGGGAGGGTACGTTGTACAGAATGATCGGCTTGTTCACACGGTCTGCTGTGTCAAGAAAGCTCTTGATCAGACCCTTGGGTGTAGCCTTGTTGTAGTAGGGAGATACCAGAAGCAGAGCGTCCGCACCCACATCACAGGCGTATTTGGACAGCTGATAAGCATATTCCGTGTCATTGGAACCGGTACCGGCAATCATGGGTACCCGCCCTGCGATCTTTTCCGCTGCGAAACGGATGCATTCCTTATGTTCTTCGTCGGTCAGAGTAGAACCTTCACCGGTGGTGCCGCAGATGACCAGCGCATCAATACCACCTGCGATCTGCCAGTCGATGAGCTTACCAAAAGCGTCATAATCTACACCGCCGTCTGCAGCGAAGGGAGTTACCAGAGCAGTGGCGGCTCCGGTGAAAAGAATCTCTTTCTGAAATGCCATATCCTTCAGTCTCCTTTAATGGTACATGAAATTGAAAAAATATAAAAACCGGCTTGCAAACCGGCTAACTGTGTACTATAATATAGATGCACTCCTCCAGGGTAGGGAAAACTGCTTCTATTCAGTATACACAGATAGCACTCCACCCCTGAAACAGGGTGACAGTACGCTTCCTTTTCGGTGAGCGTCCCAGATTCCGGCACCGTCTGTGTCAGAACCTTCGGCAAATCTCGCCTTTCACCGTCCGTTGTCCCGGAGGACCGGCTGACGAACCTGACCGGAACGGCTACTGATCGGAAATGCTCCTCTATCCCATTGTATGTACCGGCAGCAGTTCCGGTACATATATATCATAACACGAAATCCCTGCTTTGTCAATTCCTATCCGGTAAAATCCCTGCCGGAAGTATTATAAATTTATAAGAATGTTTTATGAAGTATCCACGAAAGGTTAACGATATGATCAAGAACAGCCTCCCGAAAACCGACCTGACCCTGGAAGCCTTCCGCTACGACCTGCCGGAAGAACGGATCGCCCAGACCCCCGTGTATCCCAGAGACTCCTCCCGCCTGATGGTAGTGGACAGAAGCCGTGAAGCATATACGGTGGATCACCGGACATTCCGGGATATCCTTGACTATCTTCGTCCGGAGGATGTGCTGGTCATCAACGATACCCGTGTGATTCCCGCCCGTATTATCGGCAGACGGATCCGTAAAATGACGCCGGACGGGGAAGTACCCTCGGAAGGAACGGGAGCGGTGGAGCTGCTGCTTCTGAAACAGCTGGAAAACGATGTGTGGGAAGCACTGGCAGGTCCCGGAAAACGGGCAAAAACCGGCGATACCCTGGCGTTCGGGGAAGACGATATGCTTCTGGGACACGTGGAAGCCGTTGGAGAAGGCGGATGCCGCAGAGTCAGACTGGAAGCCAGAGGCGATTTCAAGACTGTCTACGAAGCTCTCCATACCCTTGGTACCATGCCCCTGCCGCCTTATATTACCGAACAGCTGCAGGATCAAGAACGGTACCAGACCGTGTACGCCAGAGAAGAAGGTTCTTCCGCCGCTCCCACAGCCGGTCTGCACTTTACGCCGGAGCTGCTGGACAGAATCCGTGAAAAAGGCTGTGCCATCGTACCGGTGCTCCTCCATGTGGGACTGGGAACCTTCCGTCCGGTGAAGGAAAACCGGCTCGAAGACCACGAAATGCACGCCGAATATATCCATGTCACCGAAGAAGCCGCAGCGGAAATCAACCGGCGCAGACAGAACGGCGGGCGTGTGATTGCTGTGGGAACAACCTCCTGCCGTGTGCTGGAAAGTGCCTCCGACGAAAATGGCATCCTGCATCCCGTAGCCGCCGATACAGGTATCTTTATTTACCCCGGTTACCGTTTCAAGATGGTGGATGCCCTGATTACCAACTTCCACCTGCCGGAAAGCACCCTGCTGATGCTGGTGTCCGCTCTTGCGGGCAGAGAACGGATCCTTGCGGCTTATGAAACCGCTGTGAGGGAAGAATATCGTTTCTTCTCCTTCGGGGATGCCATGTTCATTTGCTGAACTGAAATTGCGGATACCCATATCTACCACAACATATACGCAGAACTCAATTTCCCCGAATGATATATTCTCAAAAGAAAGGATCACGCTATGAACATCACCGAAACCCTGCGCAACGGAAAACGGAAACGTGTTATTCTGGACACCGATACCTACAACGAAATCGATGACCAGTTCGCTCTTGCGCTTGCCATGCTTTCCCCGAAAGAAATCGAACTTCTGGCCGTAACCGCAGCGCCTTTCCACAACAGCAACAGCTCCTCCTATGCCGACGGTATGGAACGGAGTTACAACGAAATTGCAAAGGTCATGGATCTGGTGGAAAAGTCCCACGGCGTGAAGCCCGTTCCGTACTACAGAGGCTCCACAGAACGGATGCCCGATATAGACACACCGGTTGCCAGTGAAGCCGCAGATGCCATTTATACCATCGCCATGGCATCCGATGAAATCACCTATGTGGTAGCTATCGGTGCTCTGACCAATGTGTCTTCCGCCATCACAGCACACCCGGAACTGGCGGAAAAGATTGCTGTAATCTGGCTGGGCGGACAGGCAAGATGGTACGAAGGCGGCGGTGAATTCAATCTGCAGGGCGACCGGAACGCCACAAACGCTCTGTATGCCTCCAAAGTCCCTCTGCTGACCGTTCCCTGTCTGGGCGTGGCATCCACTCTGATCATGACCTTGCCGGAGATCGAGTATCAGCTCCGGGGCAACAGTCCTCTTGGCGATTATCTCTGTGACAATATCAAAAACTGCGAACCTGCCAGCCATCCCGTTTCCTGGAGCCGTGTGATCTGGGATATCTCCGCAGTATGCACCCTGATCGATCCCCGCTGTTATTGGGCATCCGAACAGCCCCGTTTCTATACCGATGAGAACCACAGATACCACCCCGGTCAGTATGAAGGAACATACGAACACATCGACGGCCTCCACCGTGACCACGTATTCTCCATCCTGTTCGGCAGACTGAAAAAATAATACCAAAAAACAGCTTCCGTTCCTGCATTCAGCAGGATTCCGGAAGCTGTTTTGGCTTTTATTCATTATTCCAGTCGGCAAGGGCAGGCAGAACCTCCCTGACCAACTCTTCACCGGAACGGATAGAACCATCCGGTCTGTCCGGCGTCAGCCTGTACCCGTCGGAACGGCGGAACCATGTGATCTGCCGTTTGGCGTACTGCCTGCTTGCCTGTTTCAGGACTTCAGCGGCTTCGGTGAGGGAACAGTCCCCGGCAAAGTACGGGAAGAATTCCTTGTATCCGATAGCCTGCCAGGCAGTGCCGAGAGCGGTATCCGGATGTGCGGCGGCATATTTCCAGAGCATTTTCGCCTCTTCCAGAATCCCGGCTTCCAGCATCAGATCCACCCGCCGGTCAATGCGGTCATAAAGCACCTGCCGGTCGGCAAATTCCAGAATCACCCGGAATTCGTCATACCGTTTATCCGGCATTTTCTGCAGCCGGTCTGTTTCCGTTTTGGTTTTTCCGGTGGTGCGGTAAATCTCGATAGCCCGTATTACCCGCTTCACATTGTTGGCATGAATGGATTCCGCCGCTTCGGGATCGATTTCTGCCAGCATACGGTGGAGGGCATCGTTACCCTCCGTTTCAGAATACCGCAGAAGCTCCATGCGGAGTGTTTCATCCCGGTCATTCTCCACAAAGGTCTCGATCTGCATCAGGGAATCCAGATACAGTCCCGTTCCTCCGCAGATCACCGGCAGTTTACCACGGGCGGTGATGTCAGCGATCTGTTCTTTCGCCATGGAAACCCAGTCTGCGGCGGAAAAACTGTCTGTCGGGTCGCAGATACCGATCCCCCAGTGGGGAATGCCATCCATTTCATCCGGTGTGGGGGCAGCGGTGCCGACTGTCAGCCC
>JAFZET010000232.1 GCA_017560565.1 Clostridia bacterium
CAAAGACCGTTGTGATACAATGAAACCATGGTAAGATCGACAGAATTTGGTTCTTTCTTACAAAAAATATATTTCGATCCAATCAAAGGAAAGGAATTTTCCGGGGCTTATACCGGAATAAAGGTATCATCATGGCTAATAAACTGAGAGTCGGCATTATCGGTGCCGGTAACATCGCAACCTCCGCACACCTGCCCGCATACCAGAAGCTGACCGATCTGGTGGAAGTTGTCGCCATTGCGGACATCGTTCCCGAAAGAGCACAGGCTGCTGCTGAAAAGTACGGCATTCCCCACTACTTTGCATCCGTGGAAGAACTGATGGCAAACGTAGACGTGGACTATATCGACATCTGCACCTGGACTGCCGCTCACGCACCCGTATGTATCGCCGCTGCCAAGGCCGGCAAGAACATCCTGTGCGAAAAGCCTCTGGCCGCTACGCTGGAACAGGGTCTGGCTATGGAAAAGGCAGTCAAGGAAGCCGGTGTTCAGTTCATGCTGGCCGTTGTTACCCGTTACGGCGCACAGCAGTTCAAGTTCCGTGAACTGTACGAAGAAGGCGTGTTCGGCGAAATCTACGCTGCAAAGTGTCAGTATGTACGCCGCAGAGGTACTCCCGGCGGTTGGTTCACGGATAAGGAACTGGCAGGCGGCGGTCCCGTTCTGGATATCGGTGTTCATGCCATCGACCGTACCTGGTACCTGATGGACAGACCGAAGCCGATCTCCTGCTCTGCAGAAACCTCCTACAGAATCGGCAACTACCAGACCAAGGGCGTTGGTCGCTGGTGTCCCTTCGGCGAAGGCAAGGGCGTGTTCGATACCGAAGACTCCGCAACCGTATTCTTCCGTTTCGAAGGCGGCAAGACCATGATGGCTGAAATTTCCTGGGCAATCAACGGTCCCGAAATGGCCGGTACCCAGCTGTTCGGTTCCAAGGCCGGCTGTACCTTCGATCCTCTGACCATTTACGGCGAAGACGAAGAAGGCTATCTGTCCACTGTGAAGCCCGAAGTGGAAGGCAACGACTTCTTTGAAGAAGAAATCCGTCACTTCATTACCTGCCTGAACGAAGGTAAGACCCCCATCTCCCCCATCGACGACGCTGTTACCGTTCAGAGAATGCTGGACGCTATCTACAGATCCGCCGAAGCGCACGCAGAAGTAACCATCTGAATCTGAATATGCACCCGGTTCACGGGTGTGCAGGATAAGAACCTGTGTCCCCGAAGATGAACTGTTCTTCGGGGACTTCTTGTATAAGGAGATAGCCCATGCCATACGGAATCCTGCTGTGCGGACTCAACGGTTCCGGAAAATCTACGCTGAACCACGTACTGGCCAGAACCATCGGATACGCCGAACTGGATGCGGAGGATTACTATTTTCCTCACCAGAAACTGTCAAGGCTCGCTGCTCTGGAAGCAGACGGAAAGGCGGATATTCCGTCCGACGGAAAACTTCCGTTTACGGATCCGGTGCCGAAAGATGAACTGCAGCGTGCCATTCTGGCGGATATTATAAAAACACCGAAGTTTATCCTCTCCGGCGTTAAGGCAGACTGGGATACGGAAATTCTCGCCCGGATTGCCGTTGTTTTTCATATCATCACGCCTTCCGAGGTACGCGCAGAACGGATCACAGACAGGGAAATACGCCGCTTCGGTTCCCGTGTACTGCCTGGCGGCGATATGTACGAAGGGCAGGAGCAGTTCCGCAGGTTTGCCGCCGGACGGGAGGAATCCGTCGTAACGGACAGCTTTGCCGGTCTGCACTGCCCGGTGATCCCACTGGACGGAACTCGTCCCGTGACGGAAAATATTGAGAAAATCATAAACATCCTTGGGGATATCCTGCCGGATGAGAAAGCGTGATCAGCATGACAGAAACCCTTCGCTGTGCTCTGGAAACAAAATTTCCTCTGCGCATGAATGAGAAAGGCATATTCCGGATTCTGTGTGTTTCCGATTTCCATGCCCCCTGCGGCAGAAGATGGGATCCCCGGCTGAAAAAGGCACTGGATGCACTGGTGGATGCCTGTCTGCCGGATCTGGTGTTCATCGCCGGTGACCTGACTCATGACGATGAAGGCGTGGGATCTGAAAAACTGCTGCGGGAATACATAGCCGATATAATGGCACACACGGAAGAACTGGGCATCGCCTGGGCACATATTCCCGGCAATCACGACAGGGAAACAGGCATCCCGCCCCATGTGTTTTCCGCTTTTTCTCACTGTCTGTCCGTCAGAGGGGATGAAAAGCTCTCCGGCTACGGTACATATCTGCTCCCCGTATGGCCTCATGACGGATGCAGAGAAAACGGTCCGGTGTGCTGTGTGTGGGCATTTGACACCCATACAGGTCTGGGGCGGTATAGCGAATCCCTGGGACTGCCGCCGGAATGGGATCTGAACCTGCCCAAAATGCATACCGGTTTCAGCCATGACGACGGCGTACATTTCAACCAGACCGCCTGGTACTGGGAGTTGTCAGCAGAGATGGAAGCTCTGTACGGCAGAAAAATCCCCGGCGTGATGTTCATGCACCGTCCGCCCACAGAGATGTATCTGGTGGGGAAAAACCCTACCATGACGGGGATGACAGGGGAGATCCGGGAGGAGATCGGTGCTGCTGACATCAATACAGGTCTTTTTGCAGCCGCCTATGAACGGGGAGATATCCGTGCCATCATCAGCGGTCACGATCATATCAACACCTGCGGCGGAACCTATATGGGGATTTTCCTGGCGGAAGACGGAGGGCTCGGCTATGATGTGTACGGAGACGATGATCTGCGTGGCGGACGGGTGATCGAGTTTTCTGCTGCCAATCCGGGAGACATACGGACATGGCATCTGCACGTACAGGACTGCCTGCCGGGAGGAGGAGAAAAATGAACTGTTTTACAGAAAGAATTATCCTCCCAAAAGACCGTCCCTGCCGGATTCTGCTTGTCCATACCATTCTCGCCAACCTGAACACCGCACCGGATGCCGCCGCAAAGCTGGAAAGACTGCTTGAGCGGACAGAACCGGATTTTCTCCTGCTGAACGGCGATATTACGGCAGAAATGACAGACACAGACACCCTTGCTGCTTGCCTGAGGGTTCTGCTTGCCCCGGTTACAGCACGGAATCTGCCATGGGCACATACTTTTGGGGACAAAGACCGTATAAATGCTCTTGACGGGGAAGAACAGCTGGCTGTGTACCGGCAGATTCCCGGCTGCATTACCACCGCAGGTGAAGAGGACTTTTCCGGCTGCGGCAACTATGTGATCCCGTTCTGTCATGGGAAAACAGATATGCCGGCTTTCCTGCTCTGGTGCATGGATACACACGATCATGTGGAAAAGTACCAGCGGGATTTCGGATCTCCCACCCGTGCCAGACTGGCAAACCCGCTGTATACCCAGTATTATAATGATGGCATCCGCTTCAACCAGACCATGTGGTACCACCGTACCGCCCGGGAACTGGAGAAAACCTGCGGCAGAAAGATCCCCGGGATTATGTGCTTCCACATTCCCACCCCGGAGCACAGCCTGATTCCCATGAACCAGTACCGTACCGGTATGCGTGGGATCTTTGCGGAAGAAGTTTCCTGCCAGACTGTGAACGGCGGTATTTTCTCCGCAGTGTTCGAGCACCGTGATGTGCAGGCAGTTTTCTGCGGAAACAGCCGTCATAACGACTTTTCCGGTACCTACGGCGGCATCACACTGGCACAGACTGCCTCATTCCGGGATACGGGAAAAGCCGCACTTCTTATGGTTGATCCGGAAGCGGAACAGATCTGTACGTGGTATACAGTATAATACATAGCCGCTTGCAAAACTCTGAAAAAGTACGAAATCACGCACTCAAAAACTGGCTGCGGCGAGCAGGCTTGGTACCTGCGAGCTCGCTCAACTATTTCTGATGCTTTGCAATTTCTATATATAGTGGCACATGGAATTGCAGATACTATATCCGAAAAAACCATTTTTAAAGTTCTTTGCTCACTCAGCTTGGCTGAGTGGGGCTTTACTTTCAAGAAAGCCGCGTTCCCCTTTTACTGGAGTTTTGCAATCGGCTAAGTATAATACAGACAAGGAGAATCACACATGAAAAGAGCATTCAGCACCCTTGCGTGCATGGAGTTATCCTTTGAAGAATTGCTTTCCACAGCGGTGCGGCACGGTATGACCGGTGTGGAAATCCGTCTGGACAAAGATCAGAAGATCTGCGGCGCCGGTGTGGAAAAAGCCGGTGCCATACGGGAAGCCTGTGAAAAATATGGTGTGACCATCACGGATCTTGCCACGGGTGTGACCATTCAGAAGTATCATCCGGGGCTGATGGAAACTGCCAAAGCCTGTGCGGATCTTGCTTCCGCTGCAGGATGCCGGGCGATCCGTGTGTTTGCCGGTGCGGGACTGCCCCGTTTCAGTGACATCCCCTGTCATGACGAAGATGGAATCGTCCGTTTCCTTGGCGAGCTGTGTGCTTATGCCGCCGGAATCGGGGTGGATGTGTGGCTGGAAACCCACGGTCCCTATTCTGCCGCAAAGGACACCAGACGGCTTATCGAAAAAACGGGCGCACAAAATCTGTATGCCCTGTGGGATTTTATTCACACCATCGAATACGGTGAAACACCGGAACAGTCTGTGGAGATTCTGAGGGACAGGATTGCGCATGTGCACCTGAAAGACGGAATTCCCACCGGCGACCGGAACAGAACCCAGTTCCATCATACGGCACTTGGGGAGGGCGATATGCCCGTGGGTCATGTGCTGAACCTGCTGGCAGAAGTGAATTACAGTGGTTTTCTATCACTGGAATGGGAACTGCCCTGGCGTCCGGAGCTGAAAGGTTGTTATCCCGATACCGATGCTACACTGGAAGCCTATAACCGCTGGCTGGACAGTGCGGAAAAGAATATCCTGCCCCCCATAACTTCCGGCGCATGGGAAACCTTTGTACCACAGCATAAACCCCTTGCCGGTTTTACCAAAGACAGATTTGGGGACACATTGGAGATCGATCTGGCAAGCGGCAGTTTCGGTGTGGGCAAATGGCTCTGCACCGTACCTGTGGAGGCGGGGAAAACCTATGCTTTTTCCGTTGTGTGCAGGACGGCGGAAGCACCCAACGATGTGTATGTACTCCTGACCCAGAAAAAAGCAGATGGAAAATGGCTCATCAGAGAACACGCCGCAGAATGCCGCCGGATGGGAGACAGACTCTTTTTCTCCGACATACTGGAAACCGTACCGGAAGCGGCAAGCGTCACACTGGAACTGTGGTGTAAAGGAAAGTATGCCCATGCCGCATGGTTCCGCCCCGTTCTCGTGCCTGCCGCTCCCATCCCGGAACGGAAGGTGAAGATTGCTATCGGGTATCTGAAAGGAATGGGCAACCGTACGCTGGAGGAAAACCGGGAGCAAATGCTGTCCGTTGTGGATAAATCCGGTGCCTGCCGCCCTGACATAATTGTTCTCGGTGAGTGTATGTACGAGCGTGGTGTGGATATCCCCCTGCCGGAAAAAGCGGAAACTGAGGGGGGAGTCATGTGTACTCTCATGCGGCAGAAGGCGGTACAGTACGGATGCTATATCATCTACAATTTCCACGAATGGGATAACGGCGAAATCTACAATGCCTCGCTTCTGATCGACAGGGAAGGGAAAACCGCCGGCAAATACCGCAAAACCCACCTGACCGTCACGGAACTGGAAGCCGGTCTGACCCCCGGCGAAGGGTATCCGGTTTTTGATACCGATTTCGGAAGGATCGGCATGCTGATCTGCTGGGATCACTATTTCTCCACCACCACCGAAGCTCTGGTGGAAAAAGGTGCGGAAGTGATCTTTGTCTCCTCTGCCGGGGATGCGGCTGAACAGTGTATCGCCCGTGCCAGAGACGGTGGCGTGTATCTGGCTGTCTGCGGCATGAATCTGGAAAATACATACGGCTGGGGACCGGCGCGGGTGGTTTCTCCTCTGGGGGAACTGCTGACCCATGGGGATGCACACGGAGAACCG
>JAFZET010000233.1 GCA_017560565.1 Clostridia bacterium
CAGGTCATTCTTGTACCGCTTGCTGTTGACGTTTTTGCTTTTCGTCCAGTGTTTTCCCTTCTTGAACATATTTCTACCTCGCGGTTATTGTATTTTGTGCAATATGCCGAAATTTCAAAAAATTATGAAATACTCTTGCATATTCCGTGATTTATGTTATCATAAATGAACATAGAGGATTCAAACTTGGCTATCTATGGCTGCCGGTAAGAATCTCCTGTGGAATGGTCAATACCATTATAGCACAAAAGCCGCTTCGTGTGAATAACAAACCGTAAATTTTTACACAGAGCAGCAAATCCAACCAGAGAACGCCCATATTCAAACAGGGCACGGAGATGAAACTATGCTTCCGTTAGACAATTTATCAGAGGCGGCTGTCCGCGCACTTACTGACAGCGGCCGCTCACCGGAGAATTTGTCGGTTGCACTGCAGATGGACCTGGATTTCGAAGGTAATTTCGGGGAAAGCTGGCTTGTCTATGATCCCGAAAAGAAGTCTCTGATCCGGCTGCTTGCAGACCCCGACTCCATCCCCAAGGTCTCCCAGACCATGAAGAGTCACGCCCACGACAATTTTGAGAACTTCGGCAAGAATCCGCCGGCGCAGTACGTGAAATATCTCGATGAATTTTCCTTCGATATATTCTCCGATATGCTGGTGGACACCTTCATGTCCTCCAACCGCCTGCTGATGCTGAAGCACGATGCACCAAGACCGGACACGGAGGGGCTGTCCCGGGAAGATGCCGAAAAAGCACTGGATGAATGGAACAAAAACGCCGTAACCGAAATTGTCGGCTACTGCACCAACTCCAAGAGACAGCGGCTGTTTGCCTTCCGTGACATAGTGGAACGGATCTACAGAGGCGACAACATCACCGAGGAAGACCAGATTTTCGACCAGTTCAATGCCAAGTGTCCCAAATGCGGCAAACGCTACGAAAATCAGTACCGGCGGATCTGCACCACCTGTTCCAAGAAGGGAGACCTGATCACCAGACTGCTTGGCTTCCTGAAGCCCTTCAAACTGCAGGTATTCACTGTAATCTGTTGTATGCTTGCTTCCTCTGCGATCTCCCTGATCAGCCCTATCATCAACGGGCAGATTCTGTACGACAAGGTTATTTCAGCCGACGGCGACTGGCATACACTGACAAAACTGTTTATTGTACTGTCCGTCATTGTGGGAATGGCACTGCTTTCCCTGGGTGTCGGTATCCTGCAGAACCGTGCCAACGCAAGACTGTCCACCCGCATGACCAAAAACATGAAGCAGAAGGTATTCGACTGCATGCTTCATCTTTCCCTGCGGTATTTTAACGATAACCCCACCGGTCGTCTGATCAGCCGTGTCAACTATGACGCAGAACGGATCCAGGCCTTCTACATCGACGGTCTGCCCCACTTCATCGTCAACACCGTAAACCTGATCGGTCTTACCTTTTTCCTGTTCTCCCTGAACTGGAAGATGACGCTGATGGTGTTCATCCCCGTGCCGATTATCATCATCATCTTCCGGGTAATGCTGCCCAAGCTGTGGAGAATGTACTCCAAGCAGTGGCGTGCCTCCTCTTCCCTGAACTCCATGCTGGGCGACTCCCTGAACGGCGTCCGCGTGGTCAAGGCCTTCGCCAAGGAAGCGGAAGAAACCAACCGGTTCTACGGATATTCCGAAAGACTGTACAACGCAAACCTGCGGGTAAATATCACCACCCTGACCATCTTCCCTCTCGTCAGCCTGCTGATGGGTATGTCCTCCCAGCTGATATGGGGCTTCGGCGGTCTGTCCGTTATGGGTATGGAAATGACGTACGGTGAATTTACCACCTATCTGGGCTACATAGGCATGATTTTCGGGCCTCTGCAGTTCTATTCCACCTTCACCAACCAGATCACCGACGTTATGAACGCCGCCCAGCGTATGTTCGAGATCCTGGATATGGTTCCGGACATCATGGACGACAAGGAAGCCGTGGACATCCCCGAATTCAAGGGCGACATCCAGTTCCAGAACGTCAACTTCCACTATAACCCCAACCGTCCCATCCTGAAGGACGTGAACATCAAGGTCAATGCCGGCGACAATATCGGTCTGGTGGGACACACCGGTTCCGGTAAGAGCACCATCGCCAATCTGATCACCCGTATGTACGACACCATCTCCGGTACCATCACCATCGACGGTGTGGACATCCGGAAGATCAAGCTCTCCTGCCTGCGGAGAAACATCGCTATTGTATCCCAGGAAATCTTCCTGTTCCGCGGTACCATTGCCGACAACATCCGCTACGCACGGCCTGACGCCACCATGGAAGAAGTCATCGCTGCGGCCAGAGCAGCCAACGCCCACGACTTTATCGTCCGGATGCCCGAAGGCTACGAAACCGAAGTCGGTACCGGTTCCAGATCCCTGTCCGGCGGGGAACGGCAGCGTGTCTCCATCGCAAGAGCTCTGCTGATGTCTCCCTCCATCCTGATCCTGGATGAAGCCACCGCCGCCATGGATACCGAAACCGAACGGCTTATCAGCGACGCCCTGGCCAAGCTGATCAAGGGACGGACCTGTATCTCCATTGCACACCGTCTGTCCACTCTGAAGGACTGCAACTATCTGTTCGCCATCGAAAACGGGGAAATCGCCGAAGAAGGCTCTCCCGAAGAGCTGATGGAAAAGAAGGGCGTATACTACAAGCTGTATATGCTCCAGTCCGAAGCTATGAAGAAGGTTCTCTCCGGTATGTAAACCGGTCTGACCGCCGCTATACACGACTTCCGGCTGCACTGCCGTATGACGAGGTATTGATATGAGTGCCAACGAAAAAACCGCTGTTTCCAAGGTAGAGGAAACCAAGGATAAGAAAGCCGAAACCAAGACTGAAAACAAAAAAGAAGAACTGAAGAAGACAGATAAGGAAGCAGTTGAAACCGAAGAAGACGAAGAGGATGAAGACGAGATCAATCCGGATGAGCTGTTCAAGCACCGGGAATCCATCAATCTGACTCCCGAAAACGCCTGGTTCTCTGCATCCGTGGGCGGACTGATCTCCCTGAAGGTCGTCAACGCCGAAGGCGAAACGGAAGAATTTGAACGTGTGGTAATCCGCCGCTCCTTCCCCGTTACCGCCCCCAACGAATTCCTGTCCGTCAGAGAGCCCGACACCCGCAAGAAGGGCAGAGGTTCCGAAATCGGTATGATCCGGGATCTGGCTGTCTTCGATAAGGATACCGTAGCCCTGATCAACGCTGAACTGGATCTGCGGTACTTCACCCCCGAAATCAAGAGGATCACCGCCGCCAAGGAAAAATTCGGCTACTGCTACTGGGAAGCCGACACCAGCGCCGGTCACGTTTCCTTCGTTCTGAACAACCCCTTCGCCAACATCCGTAAACTGGAAGACGGCCGTATCCTGATTGCTGACATGGACGGTAACTGCTTCCTGATCCCCGACCCCGAAGCCCTGGATCGTCAGAGCTACAAGGTCATCGAAATTTACATCTAATCTGAACATCGTCCACTGGATTCTGTATCCAAACGGAGGTAAAAATCCATGAAACTCATGTACGATCTGCCACAGGCGGATAAAGCTGCATACGATGCCGCTGCCGCCGGTGAAAAGATGATGTACTGCGTTCCCTTCAATATGTATGAGGATCGCTTTGTGGCAGGCTGGACGGTCGTTACAGATCAGCATATCTACTGCATCCTGGACGGTAAGATCCTTGCCGTCACCGACCTGTCCCGCTGTACCGTATTTTCCACGGAAGTGCTGTACGGCAACTGCGCCTTTTATGCCTGCATCGACGGGATCACCACTCTGATCTGCCGCTTCCTCTCCGGTCGTAACCTGTCCCGGTATTCCGTGCTGGTAAACGCCTGCGAAGCCCTGGCAGAGAAGCTGAGAAACAAGGAAGATCCCGGTGAACCCGTCACCAACGACGAAAGAGAACGGTTCTGTCCCAAGTGCGGTCGTCCTTTCGTAGCCGGCACCACTGTCTGCCCCTTCTGCCGTGATACCAAGGAAGTATACAAAAAGCTATGGGGTCTGACCAAGGGTCTGCGGCTGATGCTGTTCTTCCCCCTGTTTGTATCCTTCATCACCCTGGCCATCCAGTTCATTCTGCCGGCCATTCAGAAGGTTGCGGTCAACGATTACCTGACCAACAAATCCATCTACCGGGAAGGGATTTCCCTGTCCGACCCCAATCTGCGGGCCTTCCTGCTGATCTTCCTTGCCATTGTCTCCATTGACCTTTTCCAGCGTGCCATCGGCGTTATTCAGAGCCGTCTGTCCGCCATCTCCGGTAACAAGTTCACCATGATGATGCGGACGCTGCTGTACGAAAAGATTCAGATGCTGTCCATTGCCTCCATTTCCAAGAAATCCACCGGGGACCTGATGGGTCGTATTACCGGAGACGTAGGCGTGGTGCAGGGCTTTATGACCGGTCAGCTGCCGTCCCTGTTCTCCATGGGTGCCTCCTTCGTGCTGGCACTGGTGTTCCTGCTGATGCTGGATCCCATCATGAGTATGTTCGTATTCATCCCGATTCCCTTCGTTGTGTATCTGGTGTCCCGCTTCTGGAGCACCATGCAGAGCCGGAACCGGAAGGGATGGGTGCTGGGCTACCACGTAAACCTCTTCCTGCAGGATATTCTGAACGGTATCCGTGTTGTCAAGACCTTCGGTAACGAAGATAGAGAAATCGATAAGTTTGTGACCCGTACGGAACGTGCCGCCCGCCAGAACGAATCCAATG
Source organism: Clostridia bacterium (assembly GCA_017560565.1). Taxonomy (GTDB): domain Bacteria; phylum Bacillota; class Clostridia; order Oscillospirales; family CAG-272; genus UMGS1696. Next base: position 4,762 of record JAFZET010000233.1, read on the forward strand.
CCAAGCTGTATGATACCATTTTCCCGCTGCTGAGCTTTGTAGTCCGCTTCGGTTCTTATCTGATCCTGTTCTACGGGAACTACAAGCTGTTCACCGGCACCATGAACTACGGTGATCTGCACCAGTTCAACTCTTACGCCAATATCATCTACGGTCCCCTGATCACCATTACCTTTATCCCCCGTCAGGTTTCCGCATTCCTGACCTCTCTGGGTAAGGTTCTGGAAATTCTGGAAGAAGAACCGGAAGTTTCCGATATCGGGCTGCCTATCGATATTGCCATCGAAGGCGATGTATCCATCAAGAACGTAACCTTCGGGTATGACTCCTACAACCCCGTACTCCAGAACATCAATCTGGAAGTACAGAAGGGTGAAATGATCGGGATCGTGGGTCACTCCGGCTGCGGTAAGACCACGCTGATCAACCTGCTGATGCGTCTGTACGATGTAAACGAAGGCGAGATTTGCATTGATGACGTAAACATCAAGGATATCTCCCAGAACGCACTCCGTTCCCAGATTGGTGTCGTACTGCAGGAAACCCACCTGTTCTCCGGCTCCATCCGCGACAACATCAAGTACGCCAAGCCTCTGGCCTCCGATGACGAAGTGGTTGCCGCCGCCAAGATGGCCAACGCCCACGACTTTATCGTAAACCTGCCGGAAGGCTACAACACCATGGTCGGTGAAAAGGGTTACTCCCTGTCCGGCGGGGAAAGACAACGTGTAGCTATCGCCCGTGCGCTGATCCACAACCCGCGGATCCTCATCCTGGACGAAGCCACAGCCGCCCTGGACACCGAAACCGAAAAGCTCATCCAGGACGCACTGAACAAGCTGTCCCAGAACCGTACCACCTTCGCCATTGCACACCGTCTGTCCACCCTGCGCAACGCCGACCGGCTGATCGTACTGGACAAGGGTCACATGGTGGAATGCGGTACACACCAGGAACTGCTGGATCTCAAGGGCTTCTACTGGAAACTGGTTATGGCACAGCGTCAGGGTTCCGGCTTCGAGAAAAAGAAGAAAAAGGAAGCTGCTCCTGCCGCCGCCGCAAAATAAAAAATGCCGTACTGTACCACCCGGGGAAACGACTTCGGGTGGTATTTTGTCCGGAAAGGAGGATTCCATGAAACGCTCTGTTCTGCTTCTTCTCGGTCTGTGTGCCGGTCTGTGTATCGCTCTGTACACCGGCTGTACCCGTGAATCGCCTGAAACGCTGCCGCCCATTGACAACGATACATCCTCCTCTGCGGAAATCATCGTCCCGGAAACTCCCCCGTCGGAAACAGAACAGGCAGAGACTGAATATGCCCCTCCGCCGACCCATACCATTCCACCCGCATATAACAGCATCCGTGAATATGCCGCCTCTCCCGATGCCCCCGATTTTCTGCGGGAACTGACCGGTCTGCCGGATGGGTTTGCAGAAGTTCTGGTGGAAACCGGCGGTCTGCACTGCATCACATACGCCAATGGAGAGGACACTGTCGCCTTTTTCCCGTTGGAAACCGAAACGGCACTGGAAGAATACATGGCTGCTCAGCTTGCCGGCTCCGGCACCTATGAGGAACTGCTTGCCAACGATCTGGTGTCGGATGTCCATAAAACTGATCTTTCCGCAGAGGAGGGAATCCTGTATGAATGTCTGTACAATACAAAAACAAAGACAGATCTAAAGCTGCGGTACCGGGAATATACCGCCGTTGGAATCCGATACGTGCTGTCCTTCAGTTATGATTCCAGCGGCAGTCTGCAGTACTGGCAGATGTTTGCTTTCGACGGAGACGCATCCTTCGCCTGCAGCGGTTCCGCACTGTTTACAGACGAAGAGTTCTCTGCGCTTCGTTCCATTCCTCTGCAATAGAAAGGAGGCAATGCTATGCCCGAATACTGGGATATCTGCGACGAAAACGGCGTACCCACCGGTCGTCTGCACGAAAAAGGCAAGCCCATGAGCCCCGGCGAATACCATATAGCCGCAACGGTGTGGATCCGAAACCGGGAAGGAAAATTTCTGATCTCCCGCCGTCTTTCCACCGCCAGTCATGATGCCGGATGCTGGGAACCTACCGGCGGCAGCGCACTGGCAGGAGAAGACGATCTTACCGCCGCCCTCCGGGAAGTCCGGGAAGAGCTGGGGATCACGCTGGATCCATCGAAAGGAATCCGATTCAAGCGGTACAACTGGCCTCACAGCGAAGGCAATGGTATGGTACACATCTGTACCTGGATTTTCGAGAGCGATGTATCCATTGACGAAGTGGTACTGCTGCCCACGGAAACCTGTGACGCCATGTGGGCTGACGAGGATACCATACGCCGCCTGATCGCCGAAGGAATTTTCGTCCCGTACACTTATCTGGACGAATTATTTACGTATTGCCGTGCCGTGGACGGCTGAAAAAGATCCTGTGGAAAACCTGAGCGTTTTCAGAAAGGAAAAAATATGACCTACACTGATATCCGCCGTATCGCCCTGGAGCAGTCCGCCATCGATGCCGGCTGTACCCCGGAAGATTTTACCGCCGGAGAGATCCGCACCTGTATCTCACGCCACCACCCGGACGCCCGGAAATATCTGAAGCTCCCCCTGTTCTGTGATTTTTCCAGCTATGGAAGCGGCATCGTGGTTTCCGCCTGCAGTGAGGAGATTGCCGCACTGGGTAAAAAGTACGCAGAAGAAAATCCCTATCCGTATACATTTGAAACGCCTTCTCTGCACAAGCTGATCGAAGTGTTCGCCCCGTACCATGCAAAGCCTTATTTCATGGCGGAATATTTTCTCCCCGATCCTGCACTGGTGCCCGATCTGCCCTGCCCTTACCCCACAAAAATTCTGACACCGCCGGATTTCACGGATCTGTATAAACCGGAATGGGGCAATGCACTGGTGGAAAAGCGGAAGGAACTGGATATGCTGGGCGTAGGTGCGTATGACGGTGACACCCTGATCGCTCTGGCCGCCTGCAGTGCAGACTGCGACTCCATGTGGCAGATCGGTATCGATGTGCTTCCGGACTACCGGCACCTGGGACTTGCCAAGGCACTCACATCCCGTCTGACCAGAGAAATTCTGGCGAGAGACAAGGTTCCCTTCTATTGCGCCGCCTGGAGCAATATCGCCTCCGTCCGCAACGCCATCGCCTGTGGATTCCGCCCCGCATGGGTGCAGCTGACCTGCCTCCGTGAAGAAAACTAAGCACAACTAAGCACAGAAAAACCGATACCTCAGGCTGGTTCTCGCATTGCAGGGACAGGTGTCCCCGACTGTCCCTACGAATGCGCTTGTTCTCAAGAAGAACACGTAAAATATATCTATGAAAACCCGATTCGCCGGTATTACGATGAAGTATACACAGAAATAAAAAAGAAGCGTTATCATGTCGCAAATATTAGATAAATACATCGAACAAAGCAAGGTCTGTTCTGATTTGATATTCAGAAATTGGAATGAGTTTTTAGATGTTCTCTTTACTTGCGGTGGATCTGTCAATGCAATTCTTTGGTTTGAGTATGTTTTAATAGAGGATCGAAAAAACTCGTTAGGCGGTGGAGGATATCGCGATACAGCAAATCCGGAATATATGTGGACTGAAACCATGATATGTGATAAAAATTTATGCTGTAAATCTTTATTGGAAATCAAAGAACATATTAAGTTAACGCTGAATAACTCGAGTTTTTGCCCGAAAAGGCTTGAATTTATGGACTTTTTGGGCAAAAACAACCTTAAATCAGCGTTTACTTAACTCCACCATCGAATCTTACTTACCACATATTCTTGTTCCATGTTTCTTCGATATCAAAAAATAGTATTAACTCCAACAGACTTTGAAAATCTGTCAGGGTTAATACTATTTGTTTTAAGCGTACATTTTTGACTTAATGGACAGTCGAGGACGCCTGTCCCAACCAAACAGGAAACTTCCTTATGGCGTTGTCACTGCAGATACACAGTATCGAGATACGCCAGTCTGGCTTCATACCAGTCTATCAGGAACTGAACGTGCTCGTCATAATTCATGCCGGTGTCCATGTGATAGGGCGTATACCGCTGATTGATGTCCCACACTTCAAAGTTCCGCCGGAAGGACGCACCATAACGATCCTGCAGTTTTCCGATATAGGACTGTCCCAGTTCGTTGTCACGGAAGACATTCTCGAACAGCGGACGCAGCTCCCGATACCGCTGTGCCACCTTCGCTTCAAAATCCGGATGGTTTTCAAACAGAACCTTGAACCAGCCTTCCCGGTTCCAGAGCCCTCTTGTACTGTCGCCGGAATCATCGCCCCGCCCCTGAATATTCAGATAGATCCTGTACCCTTCCTCGTCCACATGAGGGGAAACATTTCCTGCGGATAAATCAAAGTCCCATACCGGTCCGGCGTACAGTTTGCCGTCCTTGATAAAATACCGGGTGGAAAAACTGTTGCTGTCCAGATTCTTGGTCACTTCCAGATTCAGATATACATTCACAAAGGAATCCACATCCACATAGTCCAGATACCTGTCGGATTCTTCCGCCATGGCCGCTTCCGTTTCCTCCAGGAATGTCTGCAGCCATTTTTTCTGTGCCGAAGTGATATCTTCCGGACGATCCACCTTGAACCGCAGACCCAGAGAGGTTACGAAATAGTAACTGCCGTCGTTCCGGTTCCAGTCGATCTCCAGGATGGTATCGTTTTCGTCCGTATCCACATCCACCCGATTTTGGGAGTCGGAGATCGCTTCCACCAGTTCATAATTGCCGAGGAAGCTGCCGTTGAGATACACCTCCACATAGGTGCTCTGGGATGTATACGGACAATCCATCTCTTCTGCCAGATGAAAACCGATATTCCCCCGCATCAGGGACATATCAAACAAATTGGCCAGCAGACACCACCGTTTCCCGGAATCCATACCGAACAGACTCTCGTTGTACGGCAGTTTGAAGGAATAGGGAAATTTCGGTCCGGCTGAGGTGGAGTTCCCTCGTATCCGGATCTCACAGTTCAGGAAGGACATTTCTTTTCCTTCCTCTCCTGCCGCCGGTACAAAACCCATGGTACAGAGGGAATAGCTGTGTCCGATCTTACTGTTGCCGGTGTATATGTATACCCGTGCAATATCCCCTCTCTGCAGGGACAGTGTAGATGCCTTTTCCACAATCTGGGGATACAGCTCCTCAAACTGCGCCTGGGTGGTGTTGTCATCATATAGGATCTCCCGTACCTCTTTCTGGTATTCCTGATAGGATGCAAGAGCCACGCTGTCATAATGTTTGATATGATGCAGCAGATCCATGGCATTCAGACAGGCCTGCTTGGCAGAAAAGCGATCCTTGAAACGCCAGGAGGGATCAGCGGTTTCTTCCGTCAGTTCATTTTCCGTCAGGTTTTGCGCCGGTGTTTCCGCCGGGTCCTCCGCCGGGTGCAGGCATCCTGTCAGGCCGCATCCCGTCAGAGCCAAAACCATCAGGGCGGCTATGAGGCGGCATATCCGGTCTTTCCCCATGCGGATGGGGCGGCGGACCGAAGCGGTGTCCTCCTCGGAACCCATGGTGTCCATGTTCTGTACCATGTCCTTCATCCGGTTGTCTTTCCTGAGAACCGTCTCCATTCTGCCCCGTAAGTTCATTGAATTCCTCCATATCGGTCATATAACGTCTTGCCTGCGTAGAGAACAGGGTATAATATGCCCCCCTCTTCTGCATCAGCTGGCTGTGGTTCCCGATTTCGATCACAGCACCTTTTTCCAGTACCACAATTTTGTTGGCTACGGTTGCGCTGGACAGGCGGTGGGAAACGAAAATGGTTGTTTTGTCTTCCCGGAGGGAGTCAAACTGATTGTAGATCTCCTGTTCCGCAATGGGGTCAAGGCTGGCGGTGGGTTCGTCCAGAATGACAATGTCCGAATCGGAATAGAACGCACGGGCAATGGACAGCTTCTGCCACTGACCGATGGACAGTTCGATCCCGTTTTCTTCAAAGTACCGCATCAGAGGAGTATCATACTGCTCGGGCAGATCGGCGATAAACTGGTCTGCACTGCTCTGGCGGGCGGCATATTCGATCTCTTCCATGCCGGCTTCTCTTTCCAGATGCCCGAACTGGATATTTTCCTTTACGTTCACCGCATACTTGCCGAAATCCTGGAAAATGATCCCGAACAGACTGTACAGATCCGCCGTATCGTATTCCCGGATGTCGTGACCGTCCAGATAGATCGTCCCCTCGGTGGGATCATACAGTCGGGTCAGCAGCTTGATCAGCGTAGTCTTCCCCGCACCGTTCAGCCCCACCAGTACCACGGTATCTCCCGGATCAATGGTCAGGTTCACATGGTTGATAACATTCCGTTCCGTACCGGGATACCGGAAGGAAACATCTTCAAACCGGATCTGATGTCCGGTGTGATGCTGTACCTTTCTGGGTTCTGCCCGTTCTCCCAGCAGCGGAACAATGGTGATTTTCTCATTCATGAAGGTAATCAGGTTGTCGATAAACAGCGTTCCTTCATATACGGATGCAGTGGTGGAGATCAGCGTACCGATCCCGGCGGCAACGGAATGAAGAGCACCGGTGTACAGAGAGTAGTCACCTACCTCATACCGACCTTCCGTAACCCCTTTGGCAATATACAGAAACAGCAGACAATTCACCGTAGTGGTCAGAACCGTTGACGCCATGTGCCACAGCCCCTCTCCCACAAACAGCTTCCGCAGACCTTTGTAATACTTCCCGAAAGTCTCATTATAGCGTCCGATGAACAGTTCCGACAGCCCGAACAGACGCACTTCCTTGACCATATCCTTGTTGGTCATCAGGTTGGAGTAATAGTTCATCTGCCGACGTTCCTTGGAGTGATGGCGTATATAGAAGAAATTCTTCCGGCGGTAGATAAAGTTGATCAGTGCCGTGGGAATGCTCAGCAGAGCGATCACCCAGGGCGCCGCAGTGCTTATGGATGCCAGCACCAGAATAAAGGAAACCATGCTGATGATGGTAGAAACGATGGTAAAGTTGGCGTTGATGATCTGCAGAGGACGGTTTCCGGCTTCTCTCTTGGCATTTTCCAGCTTTTCATAAAATTCCGGTCGGTCAAAAGACGCCAGATCCACTTCCTTAGCTTTATGCATCAGCCGCAGGTTTACATTGTTCACCACCAGTTCCCCGGCAATGTTGGTCACAATGTTGGAAAGCCGGCTGACCAGGCTGGTCACAAAGTTATAGGAAAACCGCAGGATCAAAAGACCCGCCACCACCGAAAGCTGGCTGGGCATACCGTTCACCGCCGCTACATAAGCGGAAGCCAGACTGTTCAGCAGCTCCTTGTTGATCAGCGCACCGATGACAGGCGTCACCCCATTGAACACTGCCATAAAGACCATGAAAAAAAGAATCCACGGTCGGGTGTCCCACACGATACGGAATATGTACAGAAGCCGGTGGAAGAATTTTGACACCACACGCCAGATGTACCCCGGCACTTCCCGCAGTGATTCCGGCTTCGGCTCCTTCAGTTTTTCTCTTGCACGTTCATTTGGTCCCATAAATCCGGGGGGCGGTCCTCCAGGTCCCATACAAATTTCCTCCAGCAAACAAATATATACAGCATTATTATACCGCAGAAAAGATGGAAAGTCAAAGGTTACCGGCAAGATTTCCTATATTTCATGGTTTTGCACACATCCAGAGCAGACTGCTTGTACAACTGATGGAAATTCCATAAAAACTATTTACTTTCCATAAATTCTATGCTATACTAACTGTACTTTCACAGCTATTTTTCCAAGTAAGACAGGAGGCTGACCAGAATGAAATACCGCATCTTTTCGGAAAATGCGTGGGTGTACCCGGATTCGGAGCTGAACGGGGAAACCACCGCCCTTCTGCATACGCCGCGGGGTGCCGATATCTGCTTTCAGGTACTGACCGATCATCCCCTGCAGGAGCAGCCCATCACCGTACAGTGGGAAGGTCTGGGAGATATCGTACCGGAAGTCTATCAGCTCATGGGCGCTTATGTAGACGAAAACAGTCATGCAAAAGCACTGACCACACTGGACTATGACAGCGTTAAAGACTTTGTAACCCGTCAAGCTCCCTTCACAGTATACGACATGACCCGCCCGCTGGACAACGGTATGCTTGTGTCGGACTTTGCCTCTGACAAAGCGGCGTTTTATATCCGCCTGAACGTTCCGGCAGACGTTGAGCCCGGGCTGTATGAAGGCAGTGTGACCCTGTGTCCGGGAAATGCGGAGTTGGTACTTCCTGTATCGGTTAAGGTATATAAAACCGTGGTGCCGCCCCTGGAAGAAGCCGGTTTCCACATGATCAACTGGCTGTACTATGACAAACTTGCCGCAGATCACAATACGGAAATCCTGTCTCCCGCCTACCGGGACGTACTTCTCGCCTATTTTGACAACCAGCGGGATATGCGCAACGATTATCTGATGATTCCCAGCGGCGTACCCGTCCGGGACGAAACAGGTCGTGTTACAGATTTCGATTTTACCCATGCCGCCTATGTAGGGAATCTGGCACTGGAACAGGGCTTCCGGTGTATTCTCGGCGGCTTCGTCGCCCGTTTTGAAAGATGGGACGACCCGGAGCAGATGCTGCTCTGGGACAGAACAGTAGGCACCTCCTCCCTGGAAGGCTATCGCCAGCTGAAGCTCTATTTCACCCGTGCCTGGGAATGCGTCACTGCCAACGGATGGGAAAAGCAGTATATGCAGTGCCTCGTGGACGAACCCCAGTTTCCCAACAGCCTGTCCTACCGTGCCCTGTCCGGAATCTGCCGGAGCCGTATGCCCGGTGTAAAGATCCACGATCCGGTGGAAACCACGGAAATCGGTGGTGCCCTGGATGTATGGGTGGTCAAGCAGGCTGTATTTGAAAAATATCTTGCCGAATATCAGGCACTGCAGACCATGGGCGAGGAGATGTGGCTGTACACCTGCGGCTTCCCAGCCGGCAAAACCATGAACCGTGTGATGGATCTGCCCCTGACCGTCAGCCGCCTTCCCTTCTGGATGTGCGTCCTGTACGATTGCCCCGGCTTCCTCCATTGGGGGTATCACTGTCACAATGCGGAAAGAGAACGTGCCACCTGTTACCGTGCGGGCGGCAATGCAAAATATCCTGCCGGAAACGCCCATGTGGTCTACCCAGCGGACGGACGTCCCTGGTACAGTGTACGGGGGCATCTGCAGCGTGCCGGTGCCATGGATGCCCAGCTGTTCATGATGCTGCCCCCCGCCGAAGCCAAGTCCCTGATCCGGGAAGTCTGCACATCTTTTGACGACTACGACTCTTCTGCCGCCGCACTGGAATCCGTAAGGATCCGCCTGCTGGAACGGCTCGGATAAATGGATACAAGGAGAAAACTTATGATGAAAAAACTTTTTATACTGCTGCTGGCCGCTCTGCTGCTTTCTTCCTGCGGACAGGCCGCCACTGAAGAACCCGCAGCCGACACCGCCGCCGCAGAAAACGCCCCCATAGCCGAAGAAACCGAACCGGAAACCGAAGATCCCTACATAGATACTGTGGAAGCGGAAGACTTCGGCGGACGTCCCTTCAATCTGCTCCTCCGTGACGAAGGAAGCGAAGTCAGCTGGTCGATTTTCGACGCCGTAGCGGAAGAAGCCACCGGCGAAGCCATCAACGACGCCATCTACAATCGGAATCTGTCCATCAACGAAAAATACAATGTGGAGATCCTCGGGGAGATGAACAAAAACTCCCTTGTCACGCTGAACAACTGCGTAAAAGCGGGAGACTCCACCTATGACGCCGCTTTCCTGAACACCTACGACAGCAGTTCCGCCGCCCAGGCCGGTTCCCTCATGGACTACGGAATGCTGGAAGCCATTGATATGACCAAACCCTATTGGGATCAGCGGTGCATTTCCGACCTGTCCATTGCCGGCAAAACCTATTTCCTGACCGGCGACATTTCCAGTATCGACAAAAAGGCCACCTGGATCCTGATGTTCAACAAAAACCTGATAAACAGCTTTGATCTGGAATCTCCCTATGATCTGGTCAACGAAGGTACCTGGACGGTGGACAAATTCAAGGAAATGTCTGCAGACGTATCCAGCGACCTGAACGGTGACGGCGAGTGGACTGTGGAAGACCAGTACGGCCTTGCCACCACCCCGGATACTGTACATGGTCTGTTCTACTCCTGCGGTGGTCAGTATATCCGCAAGGACGAAAACGACCTGCCCGTCTTCGACATGGACATCGAGCTCTGCACCTCCATCCTGGAAACCGCCGGTCAGATCCTGTCCAATCCCCAGAACACCCTGCTGTCCACCAACATCAAAGGTTCCGCCAACGCCATTCTGGATCTGCGTGACTGCTTCATCGAAGGACGCAGCCTGTTCTACGGCGAAGTGATGTTCCATGTAGCCGGTCTCCGGGAAATGGCGGACGACTTCGGGATCATCCCCATGCCCAAGCTGAACGAAGCACAGGAAGACTACATCACCTACACCAATCCGGCAGGACCCATGCTGGTGGTTCCCATGACCACAGCCGATCTGACCTGCACCGGCAAGGTTCTGGAATCCCTGGCATCCGCTTCCCACTACACCCTGACCCCCGCTTACTACGACATCGCGCTGAAAGGCAAATACGCCCGTGACGAAGACTCCGCTGCCATGTTGGATATCATCTTTGCTCACCGGGTATATGACCTGACCCAGGCATACGGATGGGGATCCATGCCTTCTTCCTTCAAGGATCTGGCTGTCAAGGGTTCTACCGATCTGGCTTCTCTGGTAGCTTCCAAACAGAGCATCTTTGATTCCGGTATTGAAAAATTTGTCAGTGCGTTCACTGACTGATCCGCCCCAAAGAAGGACTCCGGGAAAAGCATTTCTGCCTGACCCGGAGTTTTTGTATATTTATCTGTCCGCCGGAGAAGTATAGGGTTTGGAGGAATACGTCAGCGTGATGCCTTCCCCGTTCTCGTCCGGGAAGGGGGTACGGAAATCATCGGCGTATTTTTCTCGTTCCACTTTGTCCGTAAAATCGGGAATGTCAAAGGATTTTCCGTCTTCCAGCGCACTGTACCACGCCAGAATTCCCGCTGCCGACAGAGCCACGGAACGGTACACATCAAAGAAGGGCTCGTATTCGCCGTTCAGGTAGTCGAGAAACCGCTTGCTCAGCAGGAAATCACTGCCGCCATGCCCCGCATTCTTTTCGGATTCACTGCGTACCGCCGGTCTGGCATCGTAGGATTTTCTGACCGCTTCTCCCTCCGGCACTGCCCAGGGATTGTACCGGTACAGGATC
>JAFZET010000234.1 GCA_017560565.1 Clostridia bacterium
CAGCTCCGGCTTCCGTTTCCGCAATCGTTTCCTCGATTGCATCTTCTATGCATACCTCCGTTTCTCCGCCTACAGTAGGAGCGGCACCGGTTTCCGTCCGTCCGGTGTGTTCCTCCTCCCCAAAGCCGTATACGCTTTCCCAGACAAATAAGCCGCCTGCGATCAGGCACATACAGGCCGCCAGAGAGGTCCAGCGCATCCATGACCGGTTCCGTTTTTCGCCCGTCCGCAGTTTCTCCGCTGCCTCCAGCAAGTCTTCCCCGATGTACTCCATGGCATCCATCAGAATCTCCGGTTTCATACGATAAATCCCTCCTTTGCCAGCGCTTCCTTCAGCTTCTGCCGGGTGCGGTACAGCATGGATTTGGCACCGGCTTCACTCAGTCCGCAGTATGCAGCTACCTCTTTCAGCGGATCCATGTAATAATACCTGCCGATAAAGGTATTCCGCTCCATCTCCGGCAGAGTACGAAGAAACCTATCGATGATTTCTCCCAGCAGTGCCGCTTCCATTTCTGCCTCCGGCGAATCCTTTCGGCTTGTTATTTCATCCAGGTCCGAGAGAGACAGTGCGTACTCACTTCCCTGCCGTTTTATGCTGTTTTTCTTCCGGTACAGGCTGATGGAGATCCGTCTCGCCAGCTTGCCCAGATAGGCAGACAGAACCGATGGTTTCTGCGGCGGCATGGAGTTCCACGCGGCAAGATAGGTATCGTTTACGCTCTCCTCTCCGTCCTCCCGGTTTGCCAGAATATTGACGGCGATCTTCATCAGATATGGCTCATATTTTTCCTGTGTCGCCGGAATGGCTTTTTCGTCCCTCTGCCAGTACAGTTCCACAATCTGCTCGTCCTGCATGGGAGGCCTCCTTTCTGCTTTGCATCCTGATGCTTTCACTGTATATCTCGCAAAAAATCCGGATCGGTTTCATGAAAACGAAAAATTACCCAAAAAACTTTTCCAAAACAAAAAACATTCCGAAAATCAAGGAAACAGTTGCTTTCTGACGGAATTTATGGTATATTATTATAGATTTTTATTTTTTCCAAGGAGTATTTCCCCATGACGACACGTTCTCCCCTGGCACGTCGGTGGCTGTATCTGGCAGTGGGCGTTTTTGCCATGCTGTTTTCCGGTGTGCTGTATGCATGGTCCATTCTGAAAATTCCTTTTTCCTCCGTTTTCGGATGGAGCGATTCCGCACTGGCTTATAACTTCACCCTGACCATGTGCTTTTTCTGTGTTGGTGCCTTTGCGGGCAGTTTGTTTGCCAAACGGTTCGGTACCCGCCTGACCCTGATTCTGGCAGGTGTGCTGACCGGCGGCGGTTTCATCCTGACCGGTTTTCTCACCGCCGATATGCTCTTTCTTCTGTATGTTACCTACGCTTTTCTGGGCGGATGCGGCATTGGCATCACTTATAACGTCATCGTCTCCACCGTTGCGGCATGGTTTCCCGACCGGAAAGGCTTCAGTTCCGGCTGTCTGATGATGGGCTTCGGGTTCAGCACCCTGCTTCTGGGCAGTGGGATCAACAAGATGTTTGATACCCCGGCTCTGGGCTGGAGCAAAACCTATATCCTGCTGGGTTCTGCTCTGATCGTTGTGCTCATCGCCGCCGCTTTTCTGCTCAGACGTCCCGATGCGGATACAGTACTTCCCACACCCAAGCCTGCTAAAAAAGTTGGTAAGGAAGACTTTGCTGCCATAGATTACACGCCCATGGAAATGCTGAAGAGTTTCACCTATTACCGTGCCTTTGTATACCTGATATTTACTACCGCTGTGGGCAACTCTGTGATCAGCTTTGCCAGAGATCTGGTGCTCTCCGTGGATGCCGCTCCGGCACTGGCTACCACGCTGGTGGGTGTGCTGGCAATCTGCAACGGGGTGGGTCGGATTCTGACCGGTGTGGTCTTTGATACCGCCGGACGCCGGTTTACCATGATTACCGGCAGTATCCTCACCATTGCCGCCGCAGGGATTACCCTGACCGCTGTGCTGATCCATTCCCTGCCGCTGTGCATTGCCGGACTGTGCATCACCGGTCTCTCCTACGGCACCTGCCCCACCGTTACCTCCGCTTTTACATCCTCTTTCTACGGACAGAAGTATTTCTCCGTAAACTACAGCATCACCAATTTCAATCTGGTGTTTGCCGCCTGTATCACTGCCGTCAGCAACACCCTGTACATCAACACCGGCAGTTTCGCCGCACCCTTTATCATGCTGCTGATCCTGGCTGTTGCCGCACTGGTACTGAACATCAGCATCCGCAGACCCTGATTCACCGGATCCGCACATACCCGCTTTCCGCAATGATCGTCTGTCCTTCCTCCGAGAGGATCCAGTCGATCAGCAGGGGTACATTGGGATTGTCGTTATCCGTCCGGTAAATGGCAAAAAACGGAACCGTTATCGGATAACTGCCGTCTGCGATATTCTCTGCACTGGGGTATACGCCATTCAGTGACAGCATTTTCACACGATCATTGCCCACAATCCCGTCCATATAATACCGGAAGGAAAAGCCGATGGCACCACCGGTTATGGCAAAGAGGGATTTGCGGGCAATTTTTGTTTCTCTCATAAAGGCATCCATGGCACTCTGGCTTCCGCTTCCCGCCAGCCGTGTCACCGGATTGATGATCCTGTCCGCACCGCCCACATCCCGCCAGTTGGTGATCGTACCGCCGTATATGGCACGGATCTGTTCCGTAGTCAGATTATCCACCGGATTTTCCGCATTGACAAAGAATACAAAGGCTTCCAGTCCCACCGGAGTGTACACCAGCTCCACGCCTTTCTCCGCTGCGTATGCTGTCTGCTCTGCGGAAGGAGAGGCACAGAACAGGATATCCGTTTCGCCGTCCACGATGGCTTTATACCCCCGAACGGTGTTCTTATACTGCATTTTGCTGTCGGGGGCAAAGTTCTCACCGTAATAATTGTCGTCCGAGAATGTGCCGCCCTCATAGGTGACGGAACCCACCGGATACACATTGTCCACAATAGCTGCATACACCGGTACCAGAGCCGCAGCTCCGTCCAGTACCGGCAGTTCCCCCGTCAGGGTAAAATCGGTTTCGATCCGTGCAAGATCAGATGCTTCCTCGTGGGGCAGATACTTTGCCACATCCAGCATACCGGCCTGGCTGGTACCGCTGAAATTGTTGGACAGACGCCCGGTCAGGAGCAGATACATACTGCCGTTGAAAGCAACGAAACAAAGCACCGCTGCCGCAAGGATGGCGAGCTGACGAATGGTTTTCTTCATATCACCACAGCTCCTTTCCGATAAAATAGATAATGGAACAGTGCTGATACGCATATACGCAGTATGCCAGATGACAAAGGGTCACGAACAGTCCAAGGACCACCACCGCCAGAAGTATCCGGTAGAATAATTTTTCCTGCATAGCCGCCTCACATAAATGCCACTGCCATCAGCAGAAGCGCCGCAAAACCCAGTACAACTGTGACAAAAATCCCGGCAATCACAGCGGAAACAATAAAGACGATCTTTCGTATCCGCATGGTTTCCGCCGGAACAGAACCGGGGTGTATTTTATTCCGGTGTCTGCCGTGGCAGTACAGAAACAGGCTGACAGCAAAAAACAGAACCGCAAGCACAGGCAAACCATAAAACAGAATCGGAGCCATATAAGACCAGAGCATATTTTTCCCTCCTCCTTGGATCGCAGTACCGTTTTTCCGGTACCGATCATCGCAGATTCCTGACTGTATTGTACTACAAAGCTTTTCGATTGTCAAGATTCCACAGAAAACTGTACAAGCCGCAGATTTTGTGGTATAATAAATCCATCACTTACCCAAACCGGAGGTATTATGGAAAACTATCTGTCCGCCGGGGAAATTCTTCCCTTCCTGCACGGCTGCTGCGGCACGTATACACTGGACAGCTCGGTGGGTTTCTCCCGCTTCACACCGGATCAGCTGGAATATTACGGCGCACGCAGTGACACCGATTTTGTCCGCAGCCGATGTCCTGCCGGAATCCGCCTGGAATGCATCACAGATGCGCCGGAAATCTCGTTCACCTATCGTCTGTACACGGAAAAAGGACTGTATGTGATCGGCAGCGGGATCGATGTCTGGGAAGACGGCATTTTTGGTGCCAACTACCGGATCGATCCGGACGAAAGGGGCATCGTTACCGTTACCTACACCCGTCGGAAAACAGAGCCTTCCCACATACAGATCCATTTCACCAACGGCAGCGTGATTCTGATGGATCGTTTCTGTCTGGGTAATGCCGTTCCGGTGAAAAGGAAAGACAAAATGATCCTGTTCTACGGCGACTCCCA
>JAFZET010000235.1 GCA_017560565.1 Clostridia bacterium
GAAAGCGTCCTTGGAAACATAGTTGCCCACAACCCAGGAGTCGACGGTATTGTAAAGCTGCTGGAATATGTTCCCGATGAGCAGAGGCATGGCAAACCGGATCAGATGCCCGATGATGGGTCCTTCGGTCATATCCACATCCCTGCGGGGACGAACCAGCGACAGCAGTTTTGACATGGCGGTATCCTTTGCTTTGGAATTCCTAAAAAATCGTTGTGTACAGTTACATAATACACCATTTGTTGGAAATAGTCAATAGAGAATCCGGAAATGATGGGGAATACTGAAAAATGCATAAAAACAGACGCTGTACCGGTGAAGGCATAGCGTCTGTTTTGCTGTATTCGTTTAACTGCAGAACGGTGATCTTATTTCACTGCCATCTTTCCGGAGTATTCCAGCAGCTTCATGAAGTGACCGCCTACAACGGTACGGTGCTGGAAGCCGCGCTGGATGGAGGTGGTGGTGAAGTACCAGTCCGTTGCGGGAACCCGGCTGGCGGTGTGGTGATAGTTCTTCCACAGGGGAGTTACATAATCGATGAAATCGTCCTTTTCTCTTGCCAGTGTACCCGTCCAGATGAGCCAGTCGCTCTTGGTGTAGTCGGAACGGTTGTCCAGTGGCATACCGTAGGGGTTGATATGCTTCCGGTAGGAGGCAAATTCAGACTGCATCACCATGGGATCGAAAATGCCGGTGCCCCACAGCTTGTCCCACACGGCGTTGTACTTCATGGACCATGTACCGGGACGGTCGTAGGCAAGGCGGAAGCTGCCGTCCCCGTTGGAAGCCCGTGCGATAAAGGAATCCGCCATTTTCTTTGCTTCTGCCATCAGTGCATCAGCCTCGGCATCTCTGCCAAGCATCCGGTAGATCAGCGCAAGACCGGCGATCCCCATGATGGCCTTCAGGGACAGGTTGCAGTTGTGTGCCAGATGACCGGCAAAGTCGTCGGTGCAGAGCTGATTTTCCGGATCGTAGCCGTTGGCGATCAGGTATTTCACCCATGCTTCCAGCAGATCCATGTTTTCTTCGGCAAATTTTGTTTCTTTGTCTGCCAGTGCCACAGCCGCTGCCATCACCAGCATATTCCCACATTCTTCCACGGGCATCTGGAATTCCAGCTTCAGCTCGCCTTCCCGCATACCGTATCTCTGGCAGTTGACCAGGGGGAACTGACCGGCATCGTGGGGCGCAAAGTCGAATGCCCACATATCGCTCCGGGCGAATCGGTAAATGGGACGCATCATACCTCTGACCAGCTCGGGGTTGTACAGCAGGAACAGGGGAATGGAGGGATAGCTTACGTCTACCGTAGCGGCACAGCCGTTGGAGAAGCATTCCTTGGAGATGAACAGAATCTGTCCTTCGGTGTCCACGGCAGCCTTATGGGCGGCAATGGCCTGACGGTAGCTGAGCTCACAGATCTCCGCATACTTTTCACCGCCGGCACGAACTGCGTCATGGAACATCTTTTCCGCAAAAGCAGTGCATCTTGTCATCAGCGGCACGTATTCATTGTAAGCGGCGTCGATGGCTTCGGTGATGGTCATACCGTCCCTGTTCCAAACGGAGGTCAGATGATCGCCGAAGTATTCGATGGACTTGATGTCATCATAAGCAAAGGTCACCAGTGCACAGTTGTCGTGGCAGGTGTGCATGGGCAGGGTCACGGCGGCAAAGGTGGTTTCTTCTCTGTAATCCTCGGGAGCGGTGGACCATTCGGTGCGGTTGATCCTGTGGGGGCAATAGGGGATATTGATTGTTTCCGCAGCGGCAGTACCGAGGGAGGTGGTCAGGTAGAAATAACCCCAGTCGATGCGGATATCGTCACCGGAACAGTGGAGTACCTTCTGTTCGCTGTTGCCCATTTTCACGGTGGGTCTGCCGTTTACATCCAGCACCTCAACTGCAACGGGAGACTGGGAACGCAGATTCAGACAGATCTCTTCGGAAACGGCAATCTTTACGGTGACATCATGACATCTGCCGTCGGCGGAGGCGGTTTCAAGCATCAGATAGCTGACAGGGCGGGTCATAACCGCCAGATCGTCCATCAGCAGAGGGGTCGTGAAGGTCAGCTTCAGAACAACACCCGCACCTTCAAAGGTGTACCGGGTGGAGAGGGCATCGTAATCAAAAGCGGTCTGGGTCAGCACGGGAGAATCGTCGTTCTGATGGAGCTTGCCCATGAAACGATAGGTTTCGCCGTCGATGCAGGCGGTACCCACCATGGTGTTGGGCTTGCCGGTCCAGTGGCAGGTCACGGCATCGGTCAGTCTGTCGGCTGGGGACCAAACGGTGAAATACGGATCTACCGTGATCAGGGGTGTGGAAGGGGGTCTCAGTCTCATATATACCTCCGGTTCGGGATAGTTTCGGTAAATCCATTATACATGAGGGAGGAAACCTTGTCAAGTACCGATACAGCAGACCGGACACATTCCGGCAAGATTCCGCTTGACTTCCTTACGACACCGTGCTATAATGAAAAAAACATTTTGGAGAGGTGCGTATGACAAATCACGAATGGTTCCGGCAGGCAGGCTATGGCATGATGGTGCATTTCGGTCTGTATTCCATGCTGGGCGGTGAGTATAAAGGCGGCAGAGTGGAAACCTACGCCGAATGGGCGCAGTCCTATTTCGGGATCCCCAATGCAGAATACGAAAAATTGGCTTCCATTTTCAATCCGGTGTATTTTGATGCAGACGGCTGGATTTCTCTTGCCAGGCGGTGTGGTATGCAGTATTTTGTCATCACCTCCAAGCATCACGACGGGTTCGCTCTGTTTGATTCCGAAGCGGACAGCTTCAATGTGAAAAAAGCCTCTCCTTTCGGACGGGATATTATCGGTGAACTGGCGGAAGCGTGCTATAAATATGGAATCAAGTTCGGTCTGTACTATTCCCAGGAGCTGGACTGGCATCATCCCCACGGCGGCGGCTACGACAAAACCACGGGATGCTCCGGCAAAGGGTGGTACAACATCTGGGACTATCCGGGCGTGGAAGGGAAGGACTTCTCCATCTGCTTTGAGGAAAAGATCAAGCCCCAGGTGAAGGAGATCCTGACAAAGTACGGGGATCTGTGCCTCTTGTGGTTCGATACCCCCGGTGTGATCTCAAAGGAACAGAGTCTGGAGCTGAACCGGATGATCAAACAGTACCAGCCGGACTGCCTGATCAACTCCCGGATCGGCAACGGCGCTTATGACTACGTTTCCCTGGACGACAACGAAATTCCGAAGGAAAAACCGGAGAAAATGCCGTCTCCGGAGGATTGCGACATGAACAGCCTGGGCGGCTTCAAGTACTCTCCCTACGGGCTGTATGAATCCGCCGGTACTCTCAACGATTCCTGGGGCTTCAAATATTACGACCACCACTGGAAATCCCCGGAAACGGTGGCTGCCAACCGGAAGCACCTGAACGATCTGGGCATCAACTATCTGCTGAACGTAGGCCCGGACGGGCTGGGCAGAATTCCGTCCTTCAGTGAAGAGATCCTTCTGCGGGCGGCAGAGCTTTACGAAAAACTGTAAAATCACGGACAAGACCATACGGAGGTATATATGCAGCAGCTGAAAATGCTTAAACTGATGGGGGAAGTGAAGCCCTATCCGGTACACGAAGACTACTATATCCGGAACATCCGGATGCTGGAAGACGGGAAGGAAGACCCGGCGGAAATCGAAGCATGGGTGCTGGCGTGCCGGAACCAGCTGATCGGGGAAAACGGCACCAGCGAAGCCTACATCAACTCGATCACCAACACGCCTCTGCTGAATCCCGCCACAGATGTGTTCTTCGTATGTGAAAAAGCCACAGACCGTCCCGTTGCTACCCTGACCGCCCACATCCGGGATACCGGGGAAGGCTGGATCCACATGGTTGGTTCTCTGCCGGAAATCAGAGGGAAAAAGCTGGGTCACGCCATGCTGGCAAGAGGGCTGGAAAGACTGGCGGAAGCAAAAGTGCCGGTGGTAAGACTGGTGACCGATGACTGGCGCCGTCCCGCCATCAAGAATTACCTGGCTGCAGGTTTCAAGCCGGTGATTTTCGAGGACACCTCCGATGACGCCAAGCCGGTAAACGAACGCTGGGATGTGATCCTGGACGAAATGGGCTGGGAGGATCGCACCTACCTGACCTATGACGGGGAGATCTGGGAAAAATAAATAAGAACGGGGAGAGCGCAGAAGGCTCTCCTTTTTCCATGCCTCCGCATAGACTGACAGAGAAAGTATATCTTTCGGTAAATTGCTCTTTTACATCAGGGAGGCATTATGCGAACCATTCAGAAAATTGCCGTGCTGGGCGGGGACAGCCGGACGGAAATGATCCTTGCGGGTCTGCACCGGGCATATCCGGAAGCCGCTCTGGCGGTGTGGGGGTGTACTCTGCCGGAACTGCCGCTGTATGCCCGCGGAACCAAGACCTGGCAGGAAGCCATGACCGGTGCCCAGGCGGGGGTGCTGCCGGTGCCCGTGACCCGTGACGGAGAGACCCTGTCCGCCTGTCCTCACGCCAACCAGACCGTACCGCTGGAGGCACTGTGCCGGTTTCTGCGCCCGGGGAGTCTGCTGCTGGGCGGGATCGTTCCGCCGGTTCTGCTGCGGATGGCAGGCGAAAATGCGGTTTATTTTGCCGATTACTATGCCGATGGTGTGGTGCAGACCCTGAATGCCGTACCCACCGCAGAAGGAGCTGTTGCCATCGCCATACGGGAACTGCCTGTAATCCTGCCGGAAACCACTGCCGTCATTGCCGGATACGGACACTGCGCCCGGGCACTGGCAGTCCGGCTGCACCTGCTGGGGGCAAGGGTCATAGCGGCGGCAAGAAGACCGGAAGCACTGGCGGAAGCTGCCTGTGACGGATGCGAAACGGTACTTCTGTCCTCCTTTCTGGAAAATCCCCAGCCCTGTCAGATCCTGTTCAACACCATTCCCGTACCGGTATTTACGGCAGAATGCCTCAGTGCCCTGCCGGAGGATTGCCTTTTTGTGGAACTGGCACAGGGACTTGCAGAGGGAGAGATCCCGGACAACATACGCCTGATCCGTGCGCCCGGACTGCCCGGGAAGACTGCGCCCCATACCGCCGGTCGGATTCTGTGCGATGCCATTCTGGGGAAAATGGAACTGTGGCAGAAGGGGGAAGGGGAGAGTGTGCTCCGGAAAGGAGGGGGAGAAGCATGAAGATCGGTTATGCCCTGTGCGGCTCCTACTGTACCCACGCCAGGTCTTTGGCGGTTCTGGAAGATCTGGTACGGCAGTATACGATAGTTCCCATCGTCAGCGAAAATGCTGCCTCCACCGATACCCGTTTCGGTAAAGCGGCAGATCTGCTGGCGATTCTGGAAAGCCTGTGCGGCAGACCTCCTGTCCGTACCATAGCGGAAGCAGAACCCCTTGGTCCCGAAGAACCGCTGGATCTGCTGATCATTGCACCCTGTACCGGCAATACACTTGCCAAAATGGCTCATGGGATTACGGATACAGCTGTCACCATGGCGGCAAAAGCCCATCTCCGGGGGAATCGTCCGCTGCTTGTGGCACTGGCCACCAACGATGCCCTTTCCGCCAATCTGCAGAATATAGCCGTTATGAAAAACCGTAAGAACGTGTATTTCACGCCCATGTCCATGGATGACCCGGAAAACAAACCCCATTCCCTTGTGGCGGATTTCCGTGCCATTCCCGCAGAGGCAAAACGGCTTCTGGCAGAAGGAAGAAATGGCGGAAACCTGTAAATTCACAGGGAATCCGTAAGGATCGGAAACTCTCCTCTTGCATTTTTACAGAGATTATGGTATACTGTATAAAATAACCGGAATATTGTAATTCCGAAGGAGGAGGGCGCCGGATGCGTCAGAACAAATCCATCGAGCTGAAACGGGTGCTTTGTGTCGGAATGCTGGTACTGCTGACAGGCGGAATGATCATAGGCAGTGCCCTCAAAGGTGCCGCCAATTATGTGCCGCTTCTGGAAACAGGCAGCGTTATGGCACAGGAAGAACCGGACGGGCGCATTACCCGCGTGGAGGAGCCGGAGGATTCCCGTCAGGTGATCACCGTCAGCTTTGTGGGCAACTGTCTGGTTGGATCCATGCTGGGCAGCAGTGCATACGGCACATTCAACGAAGCCATCGAATCGGAAGGGGTCGGATATTTTCTGTCCGGTGCGCTTCCGGTACTGGGAGCGGATGACTGGACGATAGCGGCACTGAGCAGCGTGTTCAGCGACAACAGCTTCAGCCCTGTGGAAAAGGATGAGAACGACCGGACATGGTATCTGTCCTCTTCAAAGGGAGCGGAGGTACTGTCTTCCGGCAGCATAGATGTGGTTTCTCTGGCAACGGATCATACCCATGACTACGGTCCGGAAGGATATGCGGATACCATTGCGGCTCTGGAAAAAGCAGGCGTGCGGTGGGGTGACGATGAAAATGCCGTGTATCTGGAAAAACACGGGATCCGCATCGGGGTCTATACCTGTACACTGGAAGAGGAAGAAACCGATCTGCCCCGGATACTGGACTGGGTGAAAACAGCGTCCCGTTCCTGTGATCTGACGGTTGTGTACCCCCACGGACACATGGGAAAAGAAGCCGCCGACGAAGCCCTGCTTTCCGTTTACGGATCCATGATTGATGCCGGTGCGGATATGGTGCTTGCTGCCCACTCCACCAAAATGGAAGAACCTGTGTCTTACGGCAGCGGTGTGATCGTCCCTTCTCTGGGCAGTTTTCTGTCCGGTGACACCCGTTTCCCAGAACTGGAGACAGGTGTGTTTCAGATAAAGCTGCTGTGTACCGGTGAGCGTATAGAAAGCTGGGAATGGGAAGTAATTCCGTTCCTTGCCTACATGGAACCCTGGCAGCCCATCCCGGATCCTGCCGGAACTTAAGCGAATAATTTTTGAAAAAACGGGTGAAACTAACCTCGGAAATTCTCGTATGAGAATTTTACTACAGCAAAACGAGGTAAGTCTCATGGAAACCAAGAAGGCAAATCACTGTATCTCCTGCTCTGTAAAAAACTGTGCGCATCATGCACAGACCGAAAACTACTGCTCCCTGGAAAAGGTAGTGATCGGTACCCACGAAAAGAACCCCACAGTTGTACAGTGTGTGGACTGTGAATCCTTCGTGCTCGGCGGCTGTGCAAACGGCTGCGGCGAAACCCGATAAAGAGAATACTCCAAAGCCGCTTTTCCCATACCCCGGGAGAGGCGGTTTTTCTATGGGAATTTCACGGAAAAGGGTTGTAATATACCGGAAATATGGTACAATAAAGAAAAACGCTGCGGAGGAAACTATGTATTTAGGGATTGATATAGGCGGAACCAAATGTGCGCTGGTGCTGGGAAAGAAAGACGGAACCATCGTGCGCAAGGTGAAATTTGAGACAAAGGATGCAGGTACGACCCTGAACCAGATTCTGGAGAATGCGGTGGGGCTCTGTCAGGCCAGTCCGGAGCCGGTGGAATCCATCGGTGTCAGCTGCGGCGGACCTCTGGATTCCAGAAGCGGTGTGATCCTGTCTCCCCCGAATCTGCCGGGCTGGGATCGGATCGAGATTACCCGTCTGCTGAGGGAAAAAACAGGTCTGCCGGCCTATCTGTGCAACGATGCCAATGCCTGTGCGCTGGCGGAATGGCGGTACGGTGCCGGCGTGGGAACCCGTTCCATGGTATTCCTGACCTTTGGTACCGGAATGGGTGCCGGGCTGATCCTGGACGGAAAGCTGTACAGCGGTGCCTCCGATATGGCAGGGGAAATCGGTCATGTGCGGATCGCCGACCATGGTCCTGTGGGATACGGGAAATCCGGCTCTTTTGAAGGCTTCTGCAGCGGCAGCGGGATCGCCCAGATCGGTAAAACGGTAGCCATGGAGCTGTTCCAGCAGGGAAAGACACCCTCCTACTGTCCTTCCATGGACAAAATGGAGGAGATCACCGCCAAGTCCATTGCTGTCGCTGCCAGAGACGGACAGGAAGACGCCATACGTGTCTACGATCTCTGTGCAGAAAAGCTGGGTGCGGGACTGGCGATTCTGGTGGATGTGCTGAACCCCGAGCGGATCGTGCTGGGTTCCATTTATATGCGGGACAGCGCACTTCTCTGCGAAAAGATGCAGGCGGTACTGCGCAGAGAAACCCTGCCGCTGGCATACGGTGCCGTGGAAGTGGTTCCCGCCAAACTGGAAGAGAACATCGGTGACATTGCTGCCCTGACCGTTGCGGCAGAAGGGCACACCTGGACGAACTGAGGAGAAAAACAATGGAAATACAGATTCTTACAGATCGGTATCCCGAACTGGCTGTGTGCGGGGCGGATATTGTAAAAGCGTATGAAAAAATGCTGGCTGTATATGAGAACGGCGGCAAAATGCTGTTCTGCGGCAATGGCGGCAGTGCGGCGGATTCGGAACATATCGTGGGCGAGCTGATGAAGGGATTCCTTCTGAAAAGACCTCCCCTGCAGGCGGACAGAGATGCGTTTGCCGCCATGTTTCCGGAGGATGCGGACTATTTTGCGGATTGCCTCCAGAGAGGGATTCCCGCCGTTTCCCTGGTGTCCCACAGTGCCGTGCAGACAGCGTACAACAACGATGTGGCGGCGGATATGGTGTTCGCCCAGCAGGTATATGCCGGCGGCAGAAAGGGAGATCTGGTCATGGGGATCACCACCTCCGGCAATTCAAAAAATGTAGTCAACGCCATGAAGGTGGCGAAAGCTATGGGACTGGTGACCATCGGGCTCACCGGTGCGAAGGAGTCCAAGCTGTCCGCCATCTGTGATGTGACTATCCGGGTACCGGAAACGGAAACCTATAAGGTACAGGAACTGCATCTGCCGGTATACCACTGGCTCTGTGCCGCTCTGGAAGACGCAGCTTTCGGGGCTGATGAGAAATAATGACGAGAAACAAAGGAGAACAAGTATGCAGAACTGGAACGCCAAATGGATCCTGCCGAAAGCCTTTGCGGACATAACTCCCGTGGAACCGAATCCCAAAGACAGTCCCGTGGAATATCAGAACCGCCATTTCCGGTTTACAAAAACCATCACCGCCGACCCCGCCAAAGGTGCGTGCATCGTTTCTGTCAGTGCGGATGACTATTATGTGCTGACCATCAACAATACATACGTATGCCAGGGACCTGCTCCCTCCTATCTGTTCCGCTATGCCTGGAACCGCATGGATGTGACCGGCTGGCTGAAGCCAGGTAAAAACACCATCGAAGCTCATGTATACAGCCAGGGACTTTACAACCGTGTGTGGGAAAGTGCTGATCTGCGCTGCGGATTTTTCTGTGAGATCGTGCAGGGGGAAACTGTCCTTGCCGCCACGGACGAAAGCTGGCTCTGTGCCGAAGACCCCCGGTATCTGGGTAAGGAACATACCGGTTATCATACCCAGTTTCTGGAGCACTATGACTGCCGCCTGTCCCTGACGGAAGCAGAGCCTGCCGTGGTGATCGATGATCCCGTATACGAACTGGATGAAGTACCTGCGCCCATCATTTCCATCCGGCACAAAAAGCCTGTGCAGGAATGGATGCTGCTGCCGGATGCCGAAAAAAGACCAAGCGGCGGGATGCTGTACGATTTCGGCACGGAGATCGCCGCCCATATCTGCCTGACGCTGGTGGGAAAAACCGGAGATCAGGTGCGGGTTCTGGCGGGGGAAGAGCTGCTTGCGGATGCAGATCCCGATGCCATGACAGCCCCCGACGGTGTGCGGCACGTAATGCGCTGCAACTGCAATTACGATGAAACCATCACCCTGGCGGACGGCAAAAACGAGATTCGTCAGTATGATTATAAGACATTCCGCTATGTGGAGATCCAGCCGGTGACCGGTTCGCCCGCATGGGATCTGTCCGCAGACGCCCGGTATGCGCCTTTTAATTACGACCACTGTTGTCTGGAAACCAATGACGAAAGACTGGCGGATGTGTTCCGGATCTGCAAGGAAGGGGTCAGAGTCGGCGCACAGGAAGTGTTCATGGACTGCCCCCACAGAGAAAAAGGACAGTATGCAGGGGATCTGACCATCACCTCTCACTCCCATCTGCTGTTGACGGGGGATGTGACCATGCTGGAAAGAGCCCTCACGGCACAGCTGGATTCCGCCCGGTATTTCCCCGGCATTCGTGCCGTGACCCCCGGTGCCCTGGATCAGAAAATTGCCGACTATTCTCTGCAGCTGCCCATCCTGCTGAAGCGGCATTATGATTTCACGAAGAATCTGGACTACCTTCGTGCCGCCATGCCGGTGCTGACGGATATGATCGCCTATTTCCGCACGTTCGCCAATGCCGACGGATTGCTGGAAGGCGTGGATACCATGTGGAATCTGGTGGACTGGCCCAGTAATCTCAGAGACGGCTATGATTTCGTACTGGAACCGGTACCGGAAGCAGGACCGCACTGTGTACTGAACGCATTCTGGACAGGCTGCCTGTACGGTTACGAAGAACTGTGTCGGATCGCCGGTACCTGTTATGAACCCACAGCCGACAAGGTGAAGGAAGCCTTCAACAATGCTTTCTTTGACAAAACGGAAGGCTGTTATCATGACAGCACAAAAACCGCTCACAGTGCCCTTCAGTCCAACTGCATTCCCCTGTACTACGGGATCTGTCCCGAGGGATACGAAGATGCCGTGGCAAAGGTGGTTATCGGCAAGGGGATCCGTGCGGGCGTGTATGTGACCTACTTTATGCTTCACGGTCTGTGCAGAGCAGGGTACAAGGAAGACGCATACCGCTTCCTGATCTGCGATGAAGCCTGGTACAATATGGTGAAGGAAGGGGCAACCACCTGCTACGAAGCCTGGGGCAAGGAGCAGAAATGGAATACCTCCCTCTGCCATCCCTGGGCCAGCGCACCTGTCTCCGTACTGATCGAGGGGCTTCTGGGATATCAGACCGACGGTACAAGAAAAGCACCTGTACTGCCTGACGGTGTGTTTGCCGAGATCCGGTGGAGAGGGAAGAATTGAGAAACGGTCTGTGACGTTTGTTTTGCGCACAGAAAGAAAAAGCATCCTGTTCGTCAGTAACATACAAATTGTATTTACTGACAGAGCCGGATGCTTTTGCTTTGTAAGATGTACTCTGGGTTTTAAATTCTTAAGTAACCGATGATTAACTCGTTTTACAAAAACGGAAACCATGTAGGGCGGGATGCCTACATCCCGCCGTCTAACGTCTTGCAAAATTTGCATTTCTGTAAGCAAAACATACAGTTTCGTAAGAAATTAGTCGTAGATTATGCCGTTTTGAGTGGTTGAATACCAAAACATTCGTCGGCGGGATCACTCAAGGAACTTGAGTGGGTGGGCCAATCCCGACCTACGGTTTATATCGTTTATTCAGCCAGCAGCAATTTAGTTAATCATCGTTCACTTAAGTAAACGCTGATTTAAGGTTGTTTTTGCCCAAAAAGTCCATAAATTCAAGCCTTTTCGGGCAAAAACTC
>JAFZET010000236.1 GCA_017560565.1 Clostridia bacterium
GGTTGTTCCTATATCGCAGAGGACTTTGCTTATTTCGCAGCAAACATCTCCCCGGATGGTACAAAGCTGCTGGGGATTCTTGGAATCTGTCAGTTTGCACTGAAGAACGACTGCGGTATTGTGCATAGTCTCCAGCCCATGCCGGGGACGTTTGATGAGGAAGTGATGATCATCATGATCCGCACTGCCATGGAATTTGTACACCGCTGCAGCGGCAAGACCATGCTTCTGGCGGAAGGTGCCTGTACATCTGATTTTGCAGAGCAGATCGGTTTCCGGCTGACCGACGGAGAGTACCGGATCGATCTGGAAGCATTTTACAGATCTCCCTGTTCCTATCAGGCAAAGCTGGCACAGAATCATGAAGAATAAGAAAATTCTGGTGATCCCGGACTCCTTCAAGGGAGCATTGTCCGCCGCAGAAGTGGGAGAAGCCATGGCAAAAGGAATCCGGTGTTCCCTGGCGGAACGGGGCATGACAAACGAGGTTCTGGTATTCCCTGCCGCAGATGGTGGAGAAGGCACGGCGGAAGCACTGACGGCTGCATTTCACGGAACTTTCCGCACGCTGCCTACTGTGGATCTGTTCGGACATCCCATGGATGCCATCTATGCCGATCTGCCCGGAGAGATCCCCACGGCTGTTCTGGATATGGCTGCCTGCTGCGGAATCGGCTTTGCCAAAAAGTACGGTCCGGATCCCATGACTGCTTCCACCTATGGCGTAGGTAACATGATCGCTCTGCTGGCAGATCTCGGGTACCGCCGGATTCTTGTGGGACTTGGCGGCAGCGGAACCAATGATGGCGGCATTGGAGCACTGGCGGGACTGGGTACCCTTTTCCGGGATGAAAACGGCGAGGTGCTTACAGGTACTGCCGGAGGACGAATTCTGGAACGGATTGCTTCCGTGGATATTTCCCGGGTGCAGAAACGGCTGTCCGGCGTGGATCTGGTTCTGCTTTACGATGTTGCCGTACCGCTGACCGGAGATTCCGGTGCCACAAGGATGTTCGGCAGGCAGAAAGGTGCCACACCCGAACAGCTTGACCGACTGGAAGCGGGAATGTGCCGGTATGCGGATGTTCTTCGGAAAGACTACGGGAATATTCCGGATGCGGACGGTGCCGGTGCGGCAGGCGGGCTGGGCTGCGGACTCCATCTGGTCGGAGGCAGGCTCTGCCATGGTGCAAGCTATGTGCTGTACTCCTTTGGAATTCCGGCAATGCTGAAGGACACGGCGATCGTGTTTACCGGGGAAGGCAAGACGGATATACAGACCGCCCGAGGGAAACTGCCCCATACGGCGGCACGGTACGCCAAAGCGGCAGGGGTTCCCTGTGTGGATATCTGCGGCCAGGCGGAGCCGGTGGATGTGCTGTATGAAGACGGTATGACCTCCGTTGTTTCTCTGGTGAATGGATGTATGACTGTGGACGAATCCATGGCACGTACCGCTGAACTGGCGGAAAAGGCAGCTTATAATCTGACAAGACTGTGGCTGGTCGGTGCACAGATTTCTTAAAGTTTATTGATAAAAAAGGAGGGCATAACTATATTTGAAGTAACAGGAAAATATAATAAGACGATGATTTATGCCTCCTCAGTTGACAGTGCTTCCTATGCACAGGTACTTCGTATGTGCAATATGGAACCGCTGCAGGACAGCAGGATCGCCATGATGCCGGATATGCACGCTGCCGAAGGTTGTACGGTTGGCACCTCCATGACCATTGGTCAGCGTGTCAACCCCGCTTTTGTCGGCGGAGATATCGGCTGCGGGATGCAGGTCTATCGGTTTTCGGATACATCCGTGGATTTTCCGGCACTGGATGCCTGTATCCGGAGCAGAATTCCCGCCGGTGCCAGGATTCACGACACCGGTCTTGCGGGCATCCGCTCCGTACCGCTGGAGAAGCTGCATTGCTATGAATATATCCGCCATGAGACGGTTCTGAAATCCTACGGCAGTCTTGGCGGCGGGAATCATTTCATTGAAATGGCAAGAGGAACCGATGATAAGCTCTATCTGATTCTGCATTCCGGAAGCAGACGTCTGGGACGTGATGTAGCCCAGTATCATCAGGTGCAGGCGTTTTTTGAACAGCATGGGATTGACAGTGCGGAAGCCAAAAAGAAAAAACTGAAGGTTTCCGATATCAAGTCTTCCATACATCCCACAGACTGCTTTCTTTCCGGAGAAAATCTGAGCCGGTATCTGCAGGATATGAACATCGCTGTGGAATATGCAGCCAGAAGCCGTATGGAAATGGGTGAGATCATCATTCATGCGTTCGGGCTGAAAGTGGAGGATCAGTTTGCAACTATCCATAACTATATTGATACTGCCGCAAAGGTTCTGCGCAAAGGGGCTGTATCCGCACAGAAGGGTGAACGTCTTCTGATTCCCATCAACATGAGCGACGGAAGTCTTCTTTGTACCGGTAAAGGAAATAACGAGTGGAACTGCACTGCTCCACACGGTTCGGGCAGAGTGATGAAACGTTCCGAAGCCAAGCAGCAGATCTCGCTGGAAGATTACCGCAAAGAAATGGAAGGCATCTTCACCACCTCAGTGGGAGAATCCACCCTGGATGAATCACCCATGGCGTATCGCCGGATTGACGAAATACTGGATGCCATTGAACCGACGGCTGCGGTAGACGATGTTCTGACACCGGTGTATAATTTCAAGGCAAGTCAGCCTGTAACGGATGAGGAAGTTATGGATGGTGAAGATTGATTCCCGCCCACGCATAGGATCTGTGAAGAAACTATGATACCGTTACAAATCGAAATTATGGATAATATTGTGTAATTTTTTGAATTGCTTGGAACAAAGCAGCGCATGGTATCGTCTAATCTGTAAAAGGAGGATGACATCATGCGTTTTTTGCTTATTTTGCTGGCTTTACTGATGCTGACCGGCTGCGACTCTTCTCTGGAAGTGTCGGATACTGGGGAACAGTCTCTGGAAGTGTCGGATTATGGGGAACTGTTGGAAAACGGATCTGTGGAACCTGTTGATCCGTCTATGGAAAAAGAGACTGAACAGCCGGCCGGTGCTGTGGTAATGACCACTGCGTTTCCGGAATATCCTGTTGGCACGGATAAAATCACGCTTCTATTCTCCACTGATGTAAAAAGCGCTTTTATCACGTATGGTGAATACTGGGATGCTGAAGTGTTCAGGGACGGAAAATGGTATCGGATTCCCTTTAAGCCCGATGAAACCATTCACGACATAGCATATATACTTGGCGAACAGTGGGAATATTATAACGGCGTTGCTTCCATAACACACGAACTCTCCCGTCTGGATTACGAATTCCATCCCGGCAGATACCGGATTCTGAAGGAGTTCGGCGGGGTGATGTATGCGGCGGAATTTGAGATGGTGGAGGAATGAGTATGAAAAAACTGCTTGCGATACTGACCTCGGTGTCTTTGCTGACCGGATGTGCTCCGCTTCTGCCCTCCCCTCATGGAAATGTACCTCTAAGTGATACAATTATACTGTCCACTCAGTTTCCGGTGTACGATGACGACATCGACCGGATTCAGGTGATTATTGAAAACCATGGGGAAGACAATGTAAACTACGGCGTGGAATGGGCGATGGAAGTCCTGCAGGGAGATACCTGGAAGCAGATTCCCTTTGCGGAAAATACTGTCTGGATCCAGCCGCTGATCTCCCTGATGCCCGGCGGTGCTTACAGCTTTTTTGTCACTATGGAAATGCTGGATTTTGATCTCAAAGACGGCACCTACAGGGTGGTGAAGGAGATTTCCGGGGATATCTATACGGCAGAATTTTCAATCGGGGAATCAGATGTATCTGCGGAAAGCCCTTTCGGATACGAACCGCTTGACGAACTGGACACCGATTATTCCACCACTGATGCCGCAGAGGATGGTGTGGTGGTTCTGCATCCGGATGGGACGGTTGTGAATGCCGAGCGTCTGGAAGCATTTCTGAACGACTACACACGGGGTATGGCTGCACAGATCCGCTTTGCCACCTATGCCCTTGGGGATGAGGATGAACTGTTTCTGGAAGATGTGCTGGTGGAAAAATCATTCGGTATGCAGCAGATCCGCTATACCCACGACAGCTCCCGTCTGGCTGTCTATAATCCGCTGACCTACACACGGTATTTCCGGTACCTGACTGCCGATGATGCGGGAAAGATATGGCTTTCCAATGCTCCGGCGAAGGACGACAGCGAGTATACGGAACTGCTGGACGGTACGATCGGTGTGTTTGACAGCAATGGCTACTGGGCAGAGACACTCCGTGCGTATGCCGCTTCGAATCCCGGTACCACCGGCGCATGGTCCCCGGACGGTATGCGGTTTGTGGAAGCCAGCCGGGATGATGTACTGCACTTCTACGTAAATATCCGTCATGAGAACGGTGGTGAACTGGGATATACGGCGGATCTGCTGAGCGTAAAGCCTGCTGAGCGGATCACCGAAGTGGTCTGGCAGGACAATACTGTCGTAATGCTTGTCTGCAGCAACCAGATTGAAGGGGTTCAGTATTACGGCGTCAGTGACACGTACACCTACTGTTTTTACGATACGGAAGCGGCTGAACTGCTCCGTACGGTCGTATCCTCTGAAAAATACCGTTTTGATGAAAATATGAACATCGTGATCCCCGAATAAAAGCCGAAAGAACGCATATCCTGCGGAAAAATCCACGGGAAATGCGTTCTTTTTGTCTTGTTTACAGCCGGATCAGATTTTCCACATCCGCCGGGCTGGCGCATCCTACGCTTTTCAGCATCAGCGCCGCATATCTGTCAAAGGAAGTGTGTTCGATCAGCCGGAACAGTGCCGCACATACATCGATCAGGTCATCTTCGCTGTCTTTGTCTGCCATCCAGCCGATGACCAGAAACCGCATCAGCATATAGACCGCACAAAGTGCCGTATATTCCTGCTGGAGGCTTTCCGGTCTGTTCTGGAACGGGAACTGGCTGAAAAACAGGTGGTTCACCATTACGTGCTCGAAAAAGGTTTCCCAGTCCGGCAGCAGCTTTTCAAGGTGCTTTTTCGCCTGCAGATACCGCTCCATGGCACCATCGCCTTCCCCGAAATAAGCCAATGCCGCTTCGCCGTATTCGTGAATACTGTGGTGTCTGCTGCCAAGCAGTGCTGTCAGCTTTTCCGCAATCCACAGCCCGGAACGCAGGTGTTCTTCATCCGGTACAGCAGGCTGTGCAGGAGTGATTTCCTCTGCACCTGCCAAAATGGCTTCCAGAGCCGCTTCATCCCCTGTATGCATCACGGCGTCCACACGACTGATCTGTCTTCCCAGGTGCAGGATCCTTTCCGCCAGGGGCATCGTCCTGTTCTGCAGCAGACTTATGAAATACAGGCGGATCTCCCAGGCTTTTCCCATGGTATTGAACCGTGCTGTCCGTTCTTCCAGTGCAGCGGGTACAAGATCCAGTTCTTTTTCCATAAAACGGATGGGTTCTTCTCTGTGGAGAAACATCTCCAGAACCTTTTCGCAGCTGGCGGCACAGGAGCATTCTCTCTGTCCGTGCTCCAGACGGATCCCCCTGGGATACAGGCGGCAGATATCCGGCAGAACGTGCTCCCCAATCTCGGCATGGAGAGAACAGCGGCCGTCTTCCATACGCATGGGGCAGTTGCCGTCGTAACGGGGGGAGAACTGGGCATAATGATCCGGGGCAGGCTGATCGGCAATATGAAGCCCGCCATCCAGTCTGCGGCGCAGGTCAGGAGAACATTCCAGCCCAAGCAGGTCAAAATAGTTCTGAAGGGAAATGGAAACAGGCCAGCCCGTACAGCAGGCAGTGCGGCAGTCTCCCATCTTGCAGGCAAAATACGGAAAATAATCGGGAATACGATAAAGATGTGTTTCTTTCATACAGAAACTCCGGTGCACAATGCGTGGGATATGCAATCAAAGCGGATGGCTTTTTTGTCGTCCGGTTTTTTGTGGAGATTATTATAGCAGAATCCTATTCAAAATGCAATATTTCCTGTGCATTTTCTTACCTGCAAAATCAACAAAAAGCTATTATTACAATATTGTATTTTTCCCAAATTTTCACCCTGTCAACCTCCGGAAGATATCATAATTCTATTCGTTTTGCAGATATACCGTTTCCACAAGGGATGCCTATCCGCTATATCCGGGATTGGCAAAAACAGGGAAAGTGACAAAAGACGGCAGTTTTCGCAGGATGCACCTTGACAATCCTGCCGGACAGGTGTATAATGACACCGTGAGCGGCATAGGCACCGGGAGTTTCAAGTGCCGTGCCCTTTTTTGTCTTATCAACTACTTCTGACTGAGGAGCGACTATATATGGCATCCGTAACCGAGTATTTCGGCACTCTTTCCTTTGATGATTCCGCCATGCGGGCCAGACTGCCGAAGGATACCTATAAATCCCTGAAAAAGACCATTGATGAAGGAAAATCTCTGGACATCAATGTAGCCAATATTGTAGCCAACGCCATGAAGGACTGGGCTATCGAAAAGGGGTGTACCCACTACACCCACTGGTTCCAGCCCCTGACCGGCGTGACTGCTGAGAAACACGACAGCTTCATCTCCCCCATCGGCGACGGGAACATCATCATGGAATTCTCCGGCAAGGAGCTGGTCAGAGGGGAATCCGATGCTTCCAGTTTCCCTTCCGGCGGTCTGCGTGCCACCTTTGAAGCCAGAGGCTACACCGCATGGGACCCCACCTCCTATGCCTTTATCAAAAACAAGACCCTGTGCATTCCCACAGCGTTCTGTTCCTACGGCGGTGAAGCCCTGGACAAGAAAACACCTCTGCTTCGTTCCATGGACGCCATAAACCGGCAGGCCAAGCGGATTCTGAAGCTGTTTGACCCGAATACCGATGTTGCCTGCATCCGCCCCAGTGTGGGTCCTGAACAGGAGTACTTTCTGGTGGACGAAACCATGTACAACCGCCGGAAGGACCTGATCTTCACCGGTCGTACCCTGCTGGGCGCCCGTCCGCCCAAGACACAGGAAATGGAAGACCACTATTTTGGTTCCATCAAGCCCCGGGTGGAAGCGTATATGCAGGAACTGGATGAGGAGCTGTGGAAGCTGGGAATCCTGGCGAAAACCAAGCACAACGAAGCCGCCCCCGCCCAGCACGAACTGGCGCCCATTTTCACACAGGTCAACATTTCCACCGATCACAACCAGCTTACCATGGAAATCATGCAGAAGGTAGCCCGTAAACATGGTCTGGTCTGTCTGCTCCACGAAAAACC
>JAFZET010000237.1 GCA_017560565.1 Clostridia bacterium
ATCCTACGCTGGTTCTGCCGGATGACAGACTGAAAACCGCAGCTTCCATGATTCGTCCCGGCGGCGTTGCGGTGGATGTGGGAACCGATCACGGGTATATTCCCATCTGGCTCCTGCAGCAGGGGATCTGTCCTTTTGCTGTGGCTTCCGATATCAACAGAGGACCCCTGGAACGGGCAAAGGAAAACGGGATCCGGTACGGCGTCATGGACAGGCTGGCACTGGTGCTGTGCGATGGGCTGGACGGTGTGGAGCCGGAGAAGCATGGTGTTACGGATGTATGTATATGCGGCATGGGAGGGGAGCTGATCGCTTCCATTGTGACCCGGTCGGCGTATGTGAAGGAGAAACAGTGCCGTCTGGTACTGCAGCCCATGTCCAGCGGCTATGAACTGCGGAAAGCACTGCTGGCGGATGGGTTTGTGATCCGGGAAGAGGTGCTTTGTCAGGCGGCAGGGCGGGTGTACAGCTGTATTCGGGCAAAATATGCCCAGGCAAAATATGCCCGAGCAGAGTACATCGGGACGCAGTCTGAATATACCGAAGGGGAACTGCTTGCCGGCAGGGAAATGAACCGGCAGGATCCGCTGTATCCGGTGTGGATGGAACGGCATAAGAATGCATTGCGGAAGCAGATCACCGGCAGGGAAGCCGGAGGGCTGGATACCACATACGAGAAGGCACTGCTGGCAGAACTGGAAAGGATGGTTTGAAATGACGGTCGGTGAACTGTATACATGGCTGGATCGGAAGATTCCGGGAGATCTGTCCTGCGGCTGGGACAATGACGGAATCATGGTGTGCCCCGATCTGAACGGGGAAGTGAAAAAGGTACTGGTGGCTCTGGATGCAACGGCGGAAACGCTGGCGTATGCGGTGCAGAACGGGTTTGATACCGTTGTGACCCATCATCCTATGCTGTTCCGGGGGCTGAAATCGGTTTCCGAAAAATCCCTGCACGGTCGTCATGTGCTGACAGCCCTGAAAAACGGGATCACTGTGCTTTCCTTCCACACCCGGCTGGATGCAGTGGAGGGAGGCGTCAACGATGCACTCTGCGGTGCGCTGGGATATACACCGGATGGGATGTTCGGGGACGACGAGGCACCCGCACTGGGACGGTTGGTGACACTGCCGGAGGAAATGACAGCCGGAGAACTGGCGATGCAGATCAAAACAGCACTGGGTTGTCCTTCTGTGCGGCTGAACGGAGATCCGGAGAAGATGGTGCGGCGTCTGGCAGTCTGCGGTGGGGATGGCAAGGATTTTATCTATCCTGCCCTCTGTGCCGGGGCGGATCTGTTCCTGACCGGGGATGCCGGATACAATATGGCAGGCGAGGCGGCGGAAGAGGGCATTGTAACGGTGGAAGCCGGACATTACCATACGGAAGCACCGGTATGCGGTGTACTGGCGGCGGAGATCCGTGCAGTCACCGGCGCAGAGGTGGAAGTATACGACAGCTGTACCTATACAGTGCTGTGAGGTAACGGTATGAAGTTTGCGAAAGGACTTGCGGCAGTATTGGCGGTACTGATGCTTTCCGGCTGCGGCGGAGCGGAGACAGAGACAAAGGTATCCGGAGAGCCCATGACCATCTATCCCACGGAATTTTCAGCGGAGACAAAAAAGGTTCTGGATATACTGGATGATGAGGTCATGTTTTATACATACATCATCGATGAAACGGTAAAGTCCGTCCGTCTGGAGATCTGGTTTTACGAAAACGGGGAATGGACCAGTGCCGGTAATGTCAAGGGGAATGAGGGTGTAACAGAGCGGGATATCGTTCTGCGGGTGAAGGATACGGAGATCGATCTGATCCAGGTCAGCGACAGCGGACAGAACAAGTATACTTTCCCGGTGACACCGGATTTTTCCGTTTCCATGATGGCTGTGGAAGAACGGCTGCAGCATACAGAAGAAATTGTACCGGAAGAGGAAATCGTGCTGTATTATAAGATCGCTACGGACGAAAACGGGATCTTTACGGAAGAAGATTTCCGGGAGATTCCCTGCAGTGCGGGTATGGCACTGACGATTACCTTTTCGGCAGAAGACGTGGAATAGTTTTTTGTAAATATAACGGAACAATGCAAAAAGGACCTGCCGCACGGACAGATCCTTTTTCGTTTTGTGTATGTACTTATCTCTTCTTGGAGATGGCGTAGCCTGCAGCGGAAACTACAGCAGCCACAGCGGCGATCACGCCCATGTCGAAGGTCTGGGGAGCAGCAGCGATGTCTTCAACAACAGGTTCTTCGATCACGGGAGCAGCCAGCAGTTCCAGGTCGCCCATCAGGTAGGGATACTGCCATGCAGCGTTGTCGGGGTCAGACCAGCCGTAAGCGGAGGTTCTGCCGTCGCCTTCAGCGTTCTTGGAGTTGATCTGGATTTCGAAGCCCATGATGGTGCCGGCCTTCATGGAAGCGGCGGGGCAGAAATCAGCAACGTTCAGAGAGAATTCATAAACGTAACCGTTATCATTTTCAACACATACGATTTCGAAGGTGCCGTCGGAGTTGATGATACCCTGATCGGTGCCCTTGTATGCGGTGTATTCCAGGTCGTCCTTGTGCCAGCCGAACTGAATGGTAGCATCATCGGTAGCAAAGTCTTCGGGCTTGGAGTTCAGAATATCGAAATACAGCTCGATACCGTCGCCCCAGGACTGCTGAGAACCGGTATAGTGTGCCTTGTCACCGGTAACAACGGCCAGGATGTAGAGGCTTTCTTCATCCCACATAGCCTTCCATTCGGTGGTAATGCCTTCTTCTTCGCCGGATTTCAGTGCGTTTGCGGTGAATGCTTCAGCGTTAGCCCAGGCAGCGTCGATTTCGCCGTCAACGGTGATGGTGCCGTAAGAGGCGGTTGCATAGTAGTCGGATGCGGATGCAGCAGGTGCGATGCACAGAGCAGCCATCAGACCACAGAGGAGTACGGAAACAAACTTCTTCATGTGTAAGTTCTCCTGTGTCATAAAGATTTTCCGATTTTCGGAAGTGTATGCAGTATAGCACATCTGCGGAAATATGTCAAGGGTGTGCAGGAAATTAAGGGGAGATAGTAGCAGATTATCGTATCAGGAAGCCTGTTTTTCTTCTGCGGCGACCAGACTGCCTCTTCTCGTGATGGTTTTTCCATCGGTGTCCAGTACGATGGTACCCTCTGTGTCCGTACGGTAAACCGCAGCACCGGAGAGGGTCAGCAGCTGGAGAACGGTAGTGTGGGGATGCCCGTACTCATTGCCGTAAGCGCAGGAGATCACACAGTGATCCGGGGAGATGGCGGTGAAGAATTCCAGAGAAGTGGAGGTGGAGGAGCCGTGATGTCCCACCTGATAGATGTCACAGTCCAAAAGGGGCAGATTTCCTGCCATCAGTACGTCCAGTTCGGCTTCCTGTTCCGCATCCCCCGAGATCAGCAGGGAAGTGCCTCCTACATCCACGCGGATCACGGCACTGACATTGTTCAGGTTTTCATAGTTCTTATGTACGGGACCCAGCAGGGTACAGGTGATCTCTCCGGCGGTATACTGGCTTCCCGGAACGGTGTCGAACACGGGGATATTCTTTTCCTCCGCTGTGTGCAGGAGGGATTCCGTATAGCTGTTCTCCACCAGCGGCATCAGAATCCGACCGGTGGGAATGGATTCCAGGATATCGTCTGCGCCGCCCACATGGTCTTCATGGGGATGGGTCAGGATCAGGTAATCCAGCCGTCCGGCGTAGGTTTTGACGTATTCCGTCAATGCACCGGCAGAGCTGCGTGGACCGGTGTCGATCAGGACGGCGGCGTCTCCGGTGAGGATCATTGTGGCATCCCCCTGACCCACATCAATGAAGTGGATGGAGGCTGTGCCGGTGAGCAGTTCCCGGCGGGGGATGATTTTGCCGGTCTGACCGTATGACCAGGAACCGAAAAAGGCGAAGAGAGCGGAAAACAGGGCGGTCAGCATCCGTACCAGCCATTCTCTGCCTCGGCGGACGGCTTTCTTTTTGTATTTTCGTACAGGACTGTATGCCATAGTATCTTCCTTGGAGCAATGTATGTACAGGACAGTCTGCGTTATGCAGTGGTCTGTCCTGTGCGGTTGTTTGGATTCTGCGGGATGGTGGCGGAGACAGTATCTTCCCGGGAAAGGGAACTGTCAAGATGGCTGCATAGTTTCTGGATCTGACCGCACAGCCAGAAGGCAGGCGGACACAGACAGAACCACAGGGCGGTATAGGCGGGACAGATCTGCCCCCACAGATGGAATGGCATGGATGAATAATCCCAGACGTTCAGCTTCCACCACAGATTGACTGTACAGCCTATGGCAAACTCCACCAGTGTGATGCAGACAGTACCCAGAAGACAGCGGAAGAGCAGAGGGACACCGGTCAAGCGGATCCGGTACAGCAGGACTGCACAGAGCGCACCCGCAAGGATCATGGACCAGTGGGTATATCCCCGCCAGAGTACCTCCAGTACGGCGTACACCACACCGCCGGTGCCTGCCGCCAGACTATATTCCCGCAGGGAAAAAGACGGTTTTTGCAAATTTCATCACCCGACAGTAGGGTTGCCGGATCCGGATGGAATTATGCAGCAGAGGGGGGGAATCAGCGGCAAAAGATAAGAAGGCAGGCAAGCCGTGCTTACCCGCTTCTTATCCCTGTCGGTGAGTCTTATTTGGTTTCGGCTTCGGCTTCTTCTTCCGGTTCCGCAGGGGTTTCTTCTGCGGCGGCGGGCAGTTCTTCGGCAGGCTTGCCCAGAAATTCGGGCAGCTGCATACCGGCCATATTGAACATTTCGTTCATCGGGGGAATGGATTTCATCAGCCCGGAGACAAAGTTTGCGGTGGTTCCTTTGCCGTCGGCAGACTGGGCGCCGTTGTCCCATACGGTGATCTTGTCGATCTTCAGGTTCTTGATGGCGTCTACCTGGATTCTGGTCAGCTCTTCCATCTTGTCGGCCAGCATCAGACGGATGGCGTCATCGGCAGCACCGCCGGCAGCCTTTACAATTTCTGCCAGACCTTCCGCCTGCTTCATCAGGATTTCCCGGATACCGTTTGCTTCCGCCTGCATCCGCATCAGGGTAGCGTCCGCTTCACCCTTGGCCTTGCGGCGGATCTGTTCGGCTTCTGCTTCTGCCTGCAGTTCCATTTCCTGCTTCTTGATCTGTGCCTTTACCAGTACATCGGCTTCCAGACGGGCCTGTTCCAGATTGGCTCTGGCAAGTTCAGCCGCCTGCTCTGCCCCGTAGGATTCTTCCTTGGCACGGGCTGCCTGGATATTTTCGGCTGCCAT
Source organism: Clostridia bacterium (assembly GCA_017560565.1). Lineage (GTDB taxonomy): Bacteria > Bacillota > Clostridia > Oscillospirales > CAG-272 > UMGS1696. The sequence continues at coordinate 5,298 of JAFZET010000237.1, forward strand.
AGCTCTCTTCAGGGCTTCAGCTTCTCTTTCGCGGCGGAGGGCTTCGGATTCGGCTACCTGTACCTTGGCTTCGTTTTCACCGGCAACAGCATCGGAGTTGGACTTGGAAACCCGGATTCTCTTTTCTCTTTCCGCTTCGGCAGAACCGATGGCACCGCCTCTTTCCGCTTCGGCTACGGATACCTTGGCGGTATTGATGGCCTGTGCGGCGGCTTCCTGACCCAGAGCTTCAATGTAACCGGATTCATCGGTGATGTCGGTTACGGTTACGTTGATGAGCCGCAGACCGATCTTC
>JAFZET010000238.1 GCA_017560565.1 Clostridia bacterium
AGGTACTGCCGTTTTTCCTTTTTGGGAATGGGTGTCAGAGAAACATTGTGTTTTCCCACGACCCATGGGTGCAGAAGCGAACCCAGCACAGCAGTGACCACATAATGCTGCGGCTTTATCCATTTTGTCTTTTTCTTCATACGTAAGGTTTCCTTTGCTGCACTCCGGTACGGGATATGCTTTTTCTTCCTATTATTATACTCTTTTTATTATACTCTTTTTTTTCCCAAAATGCAACAATAATTTAACAGCTGAACTGCAATCCGCTGACAAAATTTCAAGAAACGAACTGTTCACCCCGCACAACCATTCCTATCGGATTACCGTGCCCGCTTAAATATTCTCCCCCGAAGGATTTCCGAGCGTCTTTTCCATGTTTTCATAAAAGCAGGCGGGCGCAAGATCTGCGGATGGTGCATGGACAAGCAGCCACTGACGGATCCCATAACAGAGAGCACATTTTGTGGGATATCCCGCAGGATCGGGTGTAAATCCTTTTTCTGTCGCATAGGCATACAAAGCTGCTACACCCCCATGGATCAGTTTGTCAAAAACCGGGTATTTCTTCGCTGAGATGTTTTCCGTCAGATAGTCATTCGCTTCCGCCGCCAGCCCCGGACAACCGGAGGGTACCGCATTGCCGTACAGGTCAAAATGACAGTGCTGGGGACGCAGGATCTTCCGGCAGGATTCACCGTCAAGAAACGCTTCCACCGGCTTTCTGTCATAAATTTCTGCCGCAATCGCCAGCGCCCGCCCATTCATGCCCAGACCGTATTCCCTTGCCGTATCGGTGATGTAATGCTTCCCCAGAAGAGCTTCCAGCTCCGCTTTGGTATGCACCTTTGCCAGATCCAGCTTCAGGAGCTTTTTCAAAAACCGCTGCTGCCAGATGAAATAGTCAAACCCTTCTTCCTCCAGCAGATTGCAGAGCCGCAGAACCCTCTCCAGCGATACATATTCAATATGGAAGGGATCCACAGACACCATAATGCAGTCCACGCCCAGTTCTTTCAGTGTATGCAGCCGTTCTCTGATAAAGTCTTCCTTCCCCGCCCAGAATCCATTGGTTTCGATGTAGTCTATACCGATCCCGTGACGGTGCAGTACTTTCACCGTATCGCAGAGGGCACCGAAGTTCATAAACGGTTCCCCGCCGCCGATATGTACGGAAGCGGTTCCGGCTTTTTCCAGCAGTGCGGCAAGTTCTTCCGCCCGGTCGACTGTGATGAATTCCTTCGGGCAGTCCGGGGAGGATGCAAACATACAGTGCCGGCAGGCGGCGGTACAGACATAATTTGTGATGATTCCGGAATAAACAGGTGTGTTCATAGGCACCTCGCAGATGTTTTTGTTTCAGTATAACGAAAACGGAGGGATTTGTCAAGGGACAGAGAAAAACGTGTACCCCTCCTTTTCCGGAGAGATACACGTTTTCATTTTCCCTTTAAGCAGCCGTATGCGATATCATTCCTTGGGCAGGAACCGGATATAGTCAATCTCCATATCCCCCACCGCATTGAACGGGTCAAAGCGCAGCTGCTTGATAAGCCCCTTCCAGCCTTCGATAGCGGTCAGGTCGGCAGTCAGCACCACCCATTCGTCACCGGAATCGGTATCGGGCAGAATCAGCTGGGCAGAAAGCGCCTCACTCATGCTGTCCTGACTGTCCGTTGTGAAGTACATACTGATATGCTGTGCAGAAGAAGCGTTATACTTGTACCGGCAGCGCACTTCCAGCGTACCGTAATCGGCGGCGTTCAGTTCCACATCTTCTCCCAGACGCATGATGGGGTCGGTGTTGTCCGTGTTCTGGGTGGCTTTCATGGTACCGTCCGAAATCAGAAGCCCAAAGTCATTGGAATACCAGCCTTCCGCATCTCCGACAGTATCAAATTCCCACTGACCGGGGATTCTTGTAGAAATGCCGTTGAAATAATCGTACTGTGTGGTCTGAATCCGCAGTTCTTCGTTTGCATAGGTGCAGATATAGCCCACATCATCACAGAACTTCTGAATCGGGATCATGGGCAGGGCATCCTGCAGATACATGGTGTATCCCAGTGCCTTTTCCGCACCGTCCAGCAGATATTTGTCGGAACCATTGGTATACACAACCGTATGTCCGTTTACCTCCAGTGTCAGTTCCTTCTTATCGTAATCCCAGTGGTGGAACGCATTCAGACGATAATCCAGTGCGATCTTGGGGTCAAAGGCGATCAGCAGCTGACCGTCATCGGAGGTTTCCATGTACAGCTGCAGCTCCACATCCTGATCGTTGATCCAGATGGTACGGCTGGGGTCGGACATGAATTCCAGAGAGGTCAGGGTAAACCAGTTCTTTTCCGGATCCCCTGCGTCCTTGGATACCTGTCCGGGGTCCACACGGATACCGATGATGTTGTCCTTCCAATCCACCTTGGTGGACATATCCAGAATGTATTCATTCTTTCCGTCCACACTGGCTACAAACTGGAAAGATTTGTTCTGCGTCCACTGGTTTTCCTTGTCGGTAATATAGAAGACCTCACAGCCGGTTCCCTTGGGCACGGAAATGGTCACTTTCAGATAGGGATTTTCCTTAGCGGGTACATTGATACCGGTTTTGACGATCAGCGCATCCCCGTTGACGTAACCGGAAAGCCCGTCTGCCGTGTATTCCATATTTCCGATACTGCTGGCAGACAGATTTGTTTTATCACTGTAATCCACAACAAACGACTGGGTCAGTACACTGTGCGTGGTCACATCGTAGTAACCGGCTTTCCGCAGGATCCGGTGATGCTGGGGATACAGGTGGGTGATCCGTTCCAGCTGTTCCGCCGTGGGTACAAGATTCAGGCTTTCATCCACTTCTTCGGAGGTGTAAACCTTGCGCAGGACATCGATATACCCGAAGCCGCCGTTGCCTTCCGAAGGCATGATGTAAGTTCCTTCCCCGTATTCGTTCCAGGTGGACAGCATAACAAAGTTTTCCTGCCATGTGTCTTTCTTGGCATACTGAGGCAGATATTCGTCACGTACCCACAGATGGGCGGCTCCGTAATCTTCCACAGTCATCATGGGATAGCGGATACCATGCCAGGGAATGCTGTTGAACCCCACACTGACGGTGGGAACGGTGTACATGGAGGTCACGGAAGCACTGTTCAGGATGCTTCTCTTGTTGACTTCCACATCGTAACCGCCGGTGCCCCAGTTGTAGCAGTAGCTTCCGTCAAAGCCCATGGCTGCCAGAGAATCGCTGGAAGAACCGCAGGAGAGATAGATCATTCCGTCAAAGCCCAGCTTCTGTACTTCTTCTTCCAGATAATCGAACATTGCCTTTACACTGGCTTCACTGCCCATGGTCTCCAGAATCTTATTGGAACCGAAGACACACAGCACCAGCTGGTTGTCAATGGTCATGTACCGTCCATCCTTGAAATAGTTTTCAATCAGGTACGGCACATAATAATTCTTCCAGGAGTTCATGCTGTCCGGTCTGCTGGCGTTGGATGCTTCCCAGATCAGACAGTATTTCATGGCTTCGCTGTATTCGGCATACATATACCCATCGTGGAGATGGTTTTCCAGATGGAGATTGTGCAGAGGCTGGTTGGAAGAGCTGGCATACCAGCAGAACGCCTGGAAGTCAATGCCGTGTTCCACCATGTACTTGATTTCCCAGTCTGCGGTTTCCGGCACACCTTCGTCATAGTAGCCCAGCACCGGCTTGGGATCGTCGTAGGCAGAGATACAGCCCCAGCCATAGTGAGTGCCTTCCCGCCACAGAGAGCAGATATTCATCCCCACGATGTAATCTTCCGTTCCGGCGGGACGAACGGGAGCAGGCACATAATCGTCGTGCTGAATCTTTTCAAACACCCGTACTTCGTCCAGCAGGAAAGATGTCTTCTTCGTATTGGCAACCCGTACCGTATCGATGTAATTGGTTTCCACCGCCAGCGGCACTTCGCCGATCTTCCGCCCGTTGAGCCAGATCACCGCCAGATCTTCTCCGGTTCTTGTTTCCAGACGGAGCCGGTACCACATATTCTTGACGATGTTCTCGTATACTGCCTTGCCGTTGGCATAGAAAGTCTTGTCATCCATGGAGAAATTCACCACGGCATCTTCACCGCAGCACAGGGCAAAGGATGCTTCAGCACCGCCCTGGGGCACAAAGAATTCCGTTTCCCCGATTACCGTACCGGATACAGGTGCAAAGGTGTAAGCCGCATCGGCACTCTGCACCTTCAGCTCACCGCCCGTCACCACAGCACCATTTCCAGTCCAATCGAAAGGCATTGCATTATCCTCATACCGGGTGAAATCCGTGTTCAGAGAATAGTTCGCCGTGATCCGGATGGGACCCATGGAAGCATTGACAGTACTGCCCTTCCCGGTAGCATACCGGAACTCCGTCAGATGGGCATCTGCACCGGTTTTAGCCAGATCGTATGTACCGCAGTCCTTTTCGTTGATCAGCGTAGTCACTTTTCCGGTGTCCAGAGACAGGATCACACGGAACTCAAATCCCTTTTCGGCAGCCGCATTGTCAAAGAGTACCTGTTCCGTCTGTCCCTCATACACCCATTTGCCGTCTTTGGTAACCGCTTTATAAACTGGCTCACCCTTTTCATTCCGGAATTCCATGGAAAAACCGTTGAAAGAACCGCTGAGCTGTACGGAAGTTTCCAGCATCAGAGTCCCCTCGGTCACTTTATTGAATTCCCGGATCATGGCGGTTCCTTCCGTGGTACTGATATCGTTCAGTGTACCATACCCGCCGTCCACCTGGATTCTGGGAATGCCGCCCCGGTTATCCAGCTGCCAGCCGGAAGCGATCCCTTCCTTGTGGCTTGTATAGGTCAGATTATCCACCAGCGTATACGCTTCCCCCAGAGAAGTGGTTTCCACCGGCGGAATCACTTTTCGTTCCATGGTTTCCACAGCTGTTTCTCCTTCCGCAGCACCTTCCGCCCCCATACCCGATTCTGTCTGGCAGGATACAAGCATCCCCATAGCCAGCAGAGAAATGAGCAGACCGGAAAGGTATTTTCTTTGTTTTTTCATGTACATACACTCCTTTGGTCAGAAAATTGTAAAAAATGAATATGGGAATCGCCGCAATCACAATTCCCATGCTCATATATCGCTTTTCAGTTTTTGAAAACAAACTCACACATGGGTGAATATCATTCTTCCGTAACAGGGGTATAGAACAGTTCCAGCACGGTTTGCTGTGCAGCAGATTCATCCAGATGGAATTCCACGTAGGTATGTCCTTTGACAGCCTGCCCCTCCAAGGTACGGATCCCTGTATAGGTATACTGCTGTAAGGTTGCTGTAAGGCTGGAAAGCTGATCTGCAGTACAGTCCGAAATCATATAATCATTGACTTCCAGAAGTGCATCTACTGAAAATGTATCTTCTCCTGCAGCCGCAGTTTCGTTGTATGCCTTAAACAATCCGTCAAGATACTGCCTCTGGCGTTCCATTCTCCGCAGATTGGTGCTGTCTTCCAGTGCCCCACGTTCTCTGACATAAGCCAGTGCCTGAGTGCCGGTCAGCGTTACGACAGTTCCCTCCTGATAAGCAGGATCCAGATGGGTAAAATCGTCCATCAGAGACAATGTAACCCCGCCAACCCTGTCATTCAGAATGGAAACCGCATCCATGGTGAATGAAATATAGTGATCAATCGAAATCCCGTATAGCAGTGTTTCTACAGATTTAACTGTCTGTCTGCATCCGTCATTGGGATCTCTGCCGTACGCATGCGCCAGAGCCAGCTGTCCCCGGAAAGAGCCGGCATCTCTGCCGTACAGATCGGTCTGGAAAATCTCCGCCATGGTATCCCGGTTCAGATGCAGCAGCTGAAATTCCTGCGCCGCTTTATCCAGAATCAGAAGCTCCAGAAAGTCCGCCTGTCCCATACCGTCTTTTGCCGTATCGGCAGAGGCAGTACTCTCAGACGTATCGATCCCCAAAATGAGAATCGTTTCCAGCGACTCCACAGGGGCATACCAGGTGTTATTATAGAACACACGGGCACTGTTTTCCGCTGTATCGGAATCTCTCCCCGGTACAGTATCAGCCGGCAGAAGAATCTGTTCCAGAACACCGAAAACCAGTAGCATCCCGCTGATAGCAGCCAGAAGGATCAGTCCCAACCGACCAATCAATTTCTTTTTCATCACCTTTATGAAACGTCCGAAAACTTACTTGGATCTCTTGATGATGGGCTTTTTCTTGACAGGAGTTGTTGTATTGCCGGAAGTGGAGGGAGAAGCAGGTGCTTCTTCTTCCGCAATTTCCGGGGGAAGTGATTCGCTGTCGCGCAGGATGATAATATCGCCGGTACCCTGCAGTTCCATGGTAATTACGTCATCGTCACCGATGGTAAACTCTACCTTCTTCCAGCCGCCGGTTTCAGAAACCTTCTGGTAGATTACGATAACTTCTTCGTCTTCCTTGGTAATGTTCTGGGAAACCACAGACACGGATACAGTAACATTTTCTTTCAGAAGTGTAGAAATTTCTTCAGTAGCTTCCAGATGGAATACATCGGAAATCACGATATTTTCCACCGGTGCATTGTTAAGCTCTTCGGAAATCTGTTTCAGCAGGACCTTTCCGAGATCCTGGAATCTCCCCGGGCAAAGGCCATTTATGACGGCTTCTCCAACCGCCGGGCTACCGAAGAGCTGTGCCGCAAATGCGGCTATGCCCGCCGCTTTGGATAAAATTCAGCCCCTC
>JAFZET010000239.1 GCA_017560565.1 Clostridia bacterium
GCGGCTGGCCCTGGATGGACTTTGTGAAGCCCCAGCGTGCGTTTCCCAATCTGGATGGCGTGCCGGAGGTAATCAATGTTTCCGTTGCCCAGCATCCCCAGATCCGGTTTGGGGATTCCGCCATGTACGGGGAAACCTCCAACTGCGGTCGCTCCTACCACGGCGGCAGGGAAGACAAGTTTGAAGGCAGCTTCCATTACGGCTTCAACTTTGCGGAACAGTTTGAGAGGGCGTTGGAAGCCGATGTGCCTGTGACACTGATTACCGGATGGAACGAATGGATCGCAGGACGCTGGTCGGGGACGGAAGAAAGACCGATCCTGTTTGTGGACTGCGCCAATTACGAGTACAGCCGGGACATTGAAATGATGCGGGACGGGTATTTCGACAACTACTATCTCCAGCTCTGCGGGTATGTGCGCCGGCTCAAGGGGATGGAAGCGGACAAGGTGTACGAAACCGGGGAGCAGGCTGTCTTTGACGGCTACGGCGACGGGAACATGGATCGCTGTCATCCCGGCTACGACAGAACCTACGAAAACCGTACCGGCAGAAACGCCATTGCAAAGCTGACCCTGTCCCACAAGCCGGATGCGCTGATTGTCAAGGTGGAAACAGAAGAACCGATCGATACCTCCGACCGTACAGGTGCCTATATGCGGCTGTATCTGACCGTGGGGGAAAAGGATGTCTGGGGATACGACTACGTGATCTGCCCCACGGATACAGAAAGGTGTCTGATCTGTGCGGCGGAAGACGGGGTGAAGCCCGGTGCCGTGCTGGCGGTGGGAGACTTCAGCTTTGTGACCGGCAATCTGTGCCATGTGAAAATTCCCTTTGATACCATAGGTATTGCGGGGGCGAACTTCCGTGTGTGCTGCAAGGCGGCGGATGCCCGGTGCGAGATCACGAAAGCGGAGGATTTTTACGATACCGGCGACTGTCTGCCCATGGGTCGGGCGGATGTGGTCTACTGCGGACATAGAGAGTGAATCTGTTTCTGAAAGAAAAAATACCTGGTCTTGCGGGATCAGGTATTTTGCGTTTACAGAAAAGTGCGTACAAGCAGTACTGCTCCCCACCGTATCAGTGCGCATCCCATAAAACCGAGCAGAGTGGGGATAAGAACCGCCAGCGCTGTCCAGGCGGAAGAGCCGGTTTCTCTGCGGATGGTCAGAACAGTGGTGGAGCATGGCCAGTGAAACAGGGTGAACCACAGAACGCACAGCACTGTGACGCCGTTCCAGCCATGAGCCAGCAGAATTTCCAGCGTGTTTTCCGTACCGGTACCGTAGCCTGCCAGAACCAGAGGGAGGAACATCTCTGCAGCGGGCAGGGAGAGAAGAAAAGCGGTAAGGATCACGCCGTCCATGCCGAAAAATTGCCCCATGGGATCCAGCAGCCGGGTAATATGGGTATAAAGCGGCTCTCCTCCTGCAGGAATGCAGTTCAGAAACCAGAGTATCCCACCGGCAGGTGCCGCTACTGTCACCGCACGCCCCAGTACCAGCAGCGTTCTGTCCAGTACGGAACGTACCAGTACCTGCCCGAACCGGGGAATCCGATAGGACGGCAGCTCCAGGGTAAAGGCGGAAGGGGTTCCACGCAGGATGGTTGCGCTGAGGAGCCGGCACACAGCCAGCGTGACCAGGGTACAGAGGCAGAGAATCAGAAGAAGCAGTACCGCCTGCATTCCCCGTCCTGCGGCATGACCGGAAGCCGAAAAAACCAGAGCGGAGGAGAGAAACAACACCATGGGCAGTCTGCCGTTGCAGGGAACGAAAGCATTGGTCAGGATCGCCAGCTTCCGCTCTCTGGGGGAATCGATGATCCGGCATCCGGTGACTCCCGCCGCATTGCAGCCCAGCCCCATCAGCATGGTCAGGGACTGTTTTCCGCAGGCACCGCATCTGCAGAACAGTCGATCCAGTGTAAAAGCCACCCGGGGCAGGTACCCCAGATCTTCAAACAGGGTGAACAGAGGAAAAAAGACAGCCATGGGCGGCAGCATGACGGCGATCACCTGCGTGATAGTGGACAATATGCCGTCCGTGAGAAAGGAAACCAGATCATCCGGTAGGGAAAGGATTTCCAAAAATGACCGGCACAGGGGCAGAAGGATGGAAAAAAAGGCTTCCAGACCGGCGGAAAGGTATCCGGCACCCCGGATGGTCAGCCAGAAAACCAGAAATACAAACAGTGCCATCACCGGATAGGCAGTAAAGCGACCCGCAAAAATGCCGTCAAGCAGGTTTTCCCGGCGGTGAACGGCAGCAGGCTCAAAACGGAGAACCTGTGCGGCAATGGCGTCTGCCCGGGCAGGGTAATCTTCTGCTGTGCCGGCAGTATGTTCGGGCAGGGCGGGCGAGGAGGCGATAGCTTCCCGCAGGCTGTCCAGACCGGTTTTCTCTCTGGCGGCACAGGGGATTACAGGACAGCCCAGCAGAGCCGACAGCTTTTCGGTGTCTGCCCGGATTCCCCGCTTTTCCGCTTCGTCCATCAGATTCAGGCAGAGCACGCAGCGGGGACAGGTTTCCAGAATCTGCAGAGCCAGGATCAGATTCCTGGAGAGGGTCACACAGTCACAGACGATGACCACGCAGTCCGGGGTATGGGTGAGCAGAAATTCTCTGGCAACGGTTTCCTCCGGAGAATGGGCGTCAAGGGAATAGATTCCCGGCAGGTCGGTGATACGAATGGTGTGTTCCCCCTGCCGGAAAGTGCCTGTTCTGGTTTCCACAGTTTTGCCGGGCCAGTTTCCCGTATGCTGGTGCAGACCGGTCAGGGCATTGAAAACGGTGCTTTTCCCCACATTGGGGTTCCCGGCAAGGGCACAGTGAAGAATGCTCACAGACTACCTCCCGTTTTGCCAAAGGGGCGGATCAGAAGACAGGCGGCATCTGTTCTGCGCAGGGCGATCATGGTTCCGCGGATTCTGTAAGCGGAAGGATCCCCCAGCGGGGCGGTACGGACACAGGTGACCGGCGTGTTCTCCGTAAAACCCAGATCCCGGAGCCTGCCGGAAAGACCTCTGTCGTTTTCTTCCATGTATGCGATTATGCCTGTTTCACCGGGGAGCAGTTCTGTCAGTCGGATTTCCATCATTTTGCCACTCCTTTTTCCTTATCGTATGGAGGATACTGTCATCAGTATATGTATGTCCGGATGGTTTGGTCAGCGGGAAGAATCGCCGCTCGGGGGTTGCAATCGGCGGACGGGTGTGCTATACTGTTGGCAGAGATTTTGATCCGGGAGGTTTGGTCATGTTATATGCAAAGGATTACAGGGAAGCGGCACGAAAGAATCTGGCGGGCTGTTGGGGGATGGCAGTTCTCACAACACTGCTGTACGGTGTTCTGAACAGTGCGCTGCAGGCAACATTCCTCGGTATACTCATTCTGGGCGGACCGTTGTGGTACGGATTTCACAGTTTCTGGCTGAAGCAGGTTCGCTGGCAGAAGCCGGACATCGGGGAGCTTTTTGACGGGCTTCAGAAGTGTTTTGTGAACAGCATTGTGGTATATCTGCTGCAGAGCATCTTCACATTTCTGTGGGGACTGTTGTTTGTGATCCCCGGCATCACCAAGGGATACAGCTATGCCATGGCACCCTACATTCTGGCGGATAACCCGGGGATGGATGCCCTGGAAGTGATCGATACCAGCCGGAATATGATGAAGGGGAACAAATGGCAGCTGTTCTGTCTGGATTTCAGCTTTATCGGCTGGCATCTTCTCTGCGGGCTGACTTTGGGGATCGGCTATCTGTGGCTCAGTCCGTATATTGCCTGTGCAAGAGCGCAGTTTTATGAAACTGTGAAAGCGGAATATGCAGAAGATTTACTTCATGGGAGGGTATAATCATGATGGATAAGTTTCCGATAGGATTCTGGAACTACACTGTGACCGGTCAGCAGACGGCAAAGGATGTAGACGACTGGGCGGATCTGGGTATGACCATGGCCAACAGCCCGGAATTCTGGGAAGGCTGTGACAAGCAGGCGATGCTGGACATTCTGGATGCCTGTGCACAAAAGGGAATCAAGGTGATTCTGTGTGACCACCGTGCTCGCTGGTGGGGTATTTCCGAGGATCCCGAGGGGGCAAAGGCACGGTTTGCGGAAGCACTGGCAGATTTTGGAAACCATCCCGCTGTGCTGGGGTTCCATGTGGGGGATGAACCGCACACCGATGTAATGTTCAATGAAAGCATCATGGCACACAGAATGCAGATGGAAATGGCACCGCATCTGATTCCCCATCTGAATTTTCTTCCGTACTGGGAAGGGCAGGAAGAATCCCTGCTGAAATTCCCCACCTTTACCGAATGGGCGCAGAGCATGGCGGACAGAGCCGGACTGAAGATCCTGTGCTACGACTGCTATGCCCAGATGAATCCGGAAGAAGCGGGTGTACATACCTATTTCACCAATCTGCGGAAGTTCATGGAAGCGGCGGACGCCACCGGGATCATTCCCTGGACGACGCTTTTGTCCGTGGGGCATTTCCGGTATCGCTGCCCCAATGAAGACGACCTGCGCTGGCAGCTGAATACCGCTGTTGCCTCCGGTATGAAGGGGATTCTGTGGTTCTTCGTGTATGAACGGGTACCCACCTCCAACTACCGGCTGCCGCCCATCGATGAGTTCGGTGAACGGACTCCCACGTTCTCTGCCATGTCCCGTGTCAACCGGCATTTCCTCCACCAGTTCGGCGATTTCTTCCTCCACGCCAAGCACATCTCCACTTTCCATACCGGCAAAGCCTTCGGCGGTTATCCGCTGTTTGTGCCCGGTGAGACAAATGATGTGATTCTGGATGTGACCTGCGATCACGGTCTGCCTGCAGTAGTCAGCTTCTTTGAGAAGGACGGCGGCAGATACATGGCGGTGGTGAACAACAACTGCACGGAAAGCGGTATGTTCAAGATCCACGTGCCCAAAGATGCCCCCATGCTCCAGCGTTTTGACTGGAACGGAAACTGTGTGGACATGAAGACCAATGCATGGGATGCCTACTACGGTGAAACCGATACGGAATGCATCGGCGGCGACTGGCTGGCACCCGGGCAGATGAAACTGTACAGATACGAGTGAGAAATAAGAAGTAAGATATAAGAGATAAGAAGTAAAAAGATCCCCGGCCGGTTCCGTTTTGCGGAGTCAGTCGGGGATTTTTCAGTTGAGTGTATAGGATGACGGTTTTTCGTAGGCAGTCAGGAACGTATCGATATCCGTGATGCCCAGATCCAGTACGGCGCGGTATACGTCCATGCTGGTGTATTTTTCAAAGCTGTACAGGTTCCGTGCCAGCAGTTCTTTTTTCAGATGCAGGATCGCATCCCTGAGCGCGGGATTGCCGGTCGTTTTTTTACGGATTCTGCCGCAGTAGGCCTCCGCTATTTCGATGGTCTCCGTGTCGAAGAACCAGATATCGATATTCCAGCGGGTGCCGGTGATTTCGGTCTCCAGTCCCTGGAACCAGACGGTTTTGCCTTCGTCGGTGATTTCTTCCTTGCCTTCGTACCAGACGGGAGAGAACCGATCCAGCAGAGTACGGGTCAGGGTATGGAGCTTTTCCAGACTCATACCGGTGTTGATTACGTCAATATCCAGATCCGGCCATGCCATCAGATCCATGGATGCGCTGCCGATCAGATGCGGTTCGCCATAGGCCTGCAGAATTTCCAGCAGTCCGAATTCATACAGCAGCCGATGGGCGTCCCGTTTCAGCGCTTCCATCAGAACGTGATGTCCGCCCAGACAGGACAGTGGTCACTGACGACACCGTGGCGGATGGCGCAGGCGTTCAGCTTGACTTTGTCATTGGCGAGGATATAGTCGATCATGACGTCCGGATCTTCCGTGGGATGGGTAAACTGACCTTCCAGCATGGCGGCGGAAGAAGCGAAGTCGCGGAGCAGGGGGGCAAGCATGGGATTGTCCGGTGTCATATTGAAGTCGCCCATGAGAACGGCAGGCAGTTTTTCGGCGGAGAGCAGCTGATGTGCCAGAGAAACGGCGTGTTCCTGTTCTGCGGGATTCAGACCGAAATGGCTCTGGTAAACCGCAAAGCCGCCGCCGATAGCAAATTCACAGCGAAGGATGGAACGGTGTTCCACGTGCCGCTTGTTTTCCGGGAAAAGAGGATCGGGAATGTGGAATACTTCCATTTTTTCGATGGGCCAACGGGAGACAACCGCATTGCCGTAGGGTTCGGTGCCGTTGATGAAGAGGGATCTGCCGAAAATGCCGTGCCAGCCCAGCAGTGCGGCCATTTTTTCTGCCTGTGCCGTGTATCTCGGGGTTTTGCCAAGACCTCTGACTTCGTTCAGACCGCAGATGTCTGCGCCCACTTCCTCGATCACGGCAGTCATGGCGGCGGGTTCGATCACTTCCGGCAAGCCGTCTAGGTGAGTCTGGTGCAGAGCGCAGTGCTGGATATTAAAGGTCATAATACGGATGTCCATAATTCTTCTCCTTTGTATGTATAGGTTCTGTTTACAGTGTTACGGTACCTTTTTCGCCCGGTTTTCCGGCAGCCAGAACGGTACCGTCCCTTACTATGGTATAGCCGTCTTTTTCCACAAGTACGTCAAACACACCGCCGTGAGCACAGATATTTGTCAGGTACAGGTGATCCAGTGTTTCCGGCAGGCGGGGACATACGGTGAAGCTGGAAAGTCCCGCAGGTTCCAGACCCAGAAGTCCTTCCGTGAAGATCTTGCAGTACAGGGCGGATTCCCCGGACAGATGTCTTTTGCCGCCTTCAGGATAGGCTTCCACCGGGTAGGGCACTCTTTCGCCCAGCAGCCGGTTTTCGCTGTAGATCCGCAGGCATTCGGTGGCTTTTTCAGTGTATCCGGCGGCATACAGACCACGCAGGGCATACAGAGTGGAGCGATCCCAAATCGTGTTGTTTTCTTCGGTGGTCAGCATCCCGTCACGGCGGAACAGGTAATCGGAGGTCAGTGCCGCCACGGTTCCTTCCGCACGGCTGAACAGACCCGCACACAGGGGCATACAGATCCAGGAACGGAGTACCGCACAGCCGTCATGGTAGGCGTATGTCTCAAAGCCGTGGATATTGGCACCGAAGGTACGCTCAATGGCTTCTGCCAGTGCGTCGGCTTCCCCGGCGTATTGCGCTGCCAGAGCGGAGATTCCCAGATCCCGGCACAGGAGGGAGGCATACCGGTATCCGGCCAGTGCCAGACAGGAAGTGTTCAGGTTCATTTTTCCGCTGGAGAAGCGGTTTTCCAACTCGTCCGAATCGGATTCAATCACACCCAGCGCATTTTTCTTCCGGCGGCAGTATTCGGCGCACCAGCGGATGGCGGGCAGCAGTTCACGTGCCCAGTCTTCCCTGCCGGCGGTCAGCACAAACCGGGAAGCACCGTAGAGATACATGGCGGCGTCCCCTCTGTCTCCGGCACCGTTCCAGTAGTCCAGCCCTTCCGCAATGACGGAGGAGGGAATGGGCGTGAAGGAATCGCTCATGAATGGGATATACATCCGGTAGGCGTTCATGCTGGCTTCCAGCAGAATTTCATCACCGGTATAGGCGAAGTACGGTCCGGCGTATTCCACCTGATCGTTGCACCAGGTTGCCGCATAGTAGGACTTGCCGCCGGGGGAGTGGATTTTGCCGAATTTTGTGTCAAACACGGATTCTCCTGCCCGGAGCTTGGCAAAATGGAACAGGGTATCCAGCACCGGATCACCCGTGTCCAGCTTCAGAGGGGCGGTCAGGGTTTCGTACTGCACGATCCGGTAGGAAACAGGCTCGATCTCCGGCAGAGGTTCGTTTGCATATCGTCCGGCGTACTGTACGGTGAATTCTGTCTGTACATCGCTGGCTTTGGCTTCGTATCGCATTTCCGCTATGCAGATACCCATGGGACCCATTTCTTCCTTTACTTTGCCGAAGGGAGAGGTGTCCATGCTGATGGAATACCACGCCGGATGCTGCACAAGGATTTCTTCATAAGCAGCCCGTCCTTCCAGTGCCGGATAACAGGTGCGGACAACAGAAATGTCGCCGTCGTGGGTGTAAATGCTCAGAACACCGCTGTCGATGGTCACTTTGTCCACTGCTTCCCGCAGCACTGCACCGTCTGCCAGCAGTACCGGAGAGGGCATATCCAGCTGAAAGGAAGCGTGGGTATCGTTGGGACGGCGGCGCAGGGTGGGGAACACCGGATGGTGGGACAGGATCAGCAGTCCGTTTTCGTCCGCACCGTAGGTTACGGTATCCGAGCATCCGAAGCCCGCCATTTCGATGTCGTCGGTGTGCGCTTCCCCGGGGGTGGGGATCCACTGGATGGTGGGTTGAAAAGGGAATGTGGAGGGGTCAATTTGCCAGCGTGCCATAGAATCGTTCCTTTCTTATGCCTTTTCTTTGCGGTTCATGCGGATGATCCCGATGACGGAGGAAATGATGGCCAGGGCTTCGTTGATGATGCCGCCCACAGACAGAACGAAAACATCGTAGATCAGGATCATGGTGGAGGTCAGCAGGATGCTCTTGCGGATGGTCTGGGCACTGGGAACAGCCAGAAACAGGGTGTTGATCATCAGGGCAATGATGATGAGCAGGGAATACCAGCTCTGCCATGCCAGCGCACCCACCACGCCCATTCCCAGAGACAGAAGCACGGGGAAGAACCAGCCGGAGAAGAATTTTTTATCCCGGTTGTAGTAGATCAGATTCCGGACGATGGCCAGAATGTTCAGCGCCAGACCGGATGCAGCGCCGATCAGAAAATAGTGGATGCTGAAAAGGGCGGTGGCGATGGTCTGCAGAACCAGCAGTTTTTTACTGGATTCGGTCTGGTAGGAAAGGGCAGTGAACGCCAGTGCCACCAGACCGAGAATCTGTCCGATAATGAATTTCATAGTTTTCTCCATTCTGTATTGCAGCGATGATATGGTATATGTTGTGATGACAGTATATCACAGAATTCCTGTACAAGTCAATCCTTTTTCGGGGATCGGCGGATAAATGGGACAGATATACGCCATTTCCGGCAGTTTTCCATCCGCCGGCAGGAAATACCGCGGACTTGACGAACAGATGTTTGTATGATATAATAGAGAAAACAAATGTTCTTTTGGAGGAGAAAATGGAACAAAACGATCTGGCACAGATTTTCTGGCTGAAAAAGGAAATATGTATGGAAGAGGGGAGGATACGGCAGATGGAACAGACACGGGGGGATGCGGCTGTTCTGGAGCGGGTACGGAACCGGCAGACACGGTCGGCAGCACAGCTTCTGGCACTGGAGACGTATATCGACGGCATTGACGACAGCTTTACCAGACAGATTTTTGTGTACCGGTATGCCTGTGGGATGAACTGGCAGGAAGTGGCAAGGGCTGTGGGCGGGGGCAACACGGCGGATGGTGTGAAAAAACGCTGTCAGCGATGGCTTGCCTCCCATCCGTGAGGGGAAAAAGTTGTCCCGTTTTGTCCCGGAAGGATATGGTATACTGATTATGGGGCAAAAAATACATATTTTTAGGAGGAGTTATGCCAGTATTACCAATTACCATTCATCGCAAGCACGCTGTATACACGGGGGCGATTCCGTATGTCTGCAGCAACAGCGACTATGAGGTGGTGTTTACCTTTGATGCCGGGTGGGAAGCATATACCGAAAAAACCGCACGGTTCTGCACGGGGGAACAGTATGTGGATCGCATTTTCACAGGAAACACCTGTCCGGTACCGGTTTTTGAGGCGGGGGATTTTCTGCAGATCGGTGTGTTTGCAGGCAATCTGCAGACCAGCACGGCGGCTATGGTGCGGATGTGCGACAGTATCCGTACAGTGGGCGGTGTTCCTGCGGAACCGGAACCGACTGTGTACGATCAGATTATGGAAAGACTGAATTCTGCTGCCATCGGCAAGCATGTTTCGGATTACCGGATCGTTTCACAGGAATCTGACAACACGAACACACTGGTACTGATTTACAACGACGGCACAGAGATGGGGATTCCCCTGCCGCAGATGGGGGGCGAAAAAGAAGTTTATTGGGCAACCTACGGCGTGACACCGCACACCGAATTGCTGGCTGCTCATCAGAGTGGAAAACTGGTGTGTGTGGAGCACGAAAAAAGAATATATAGTTTAAGTTATGCAGTATCTGACAAGCTGCTGTGGTTTACCTGTGTTGACGCAAATGTAATCTGTAGGATCAGTGTCCACGAAGAAACCTGGGGTGCACCGGTTTATGCAGGTCATGAATTCAGAGAAAATAAGGTTACATCCATCGACGAAACTTCCACCGATGCACAGTATCCGTCTGCGAAAGCGGTGTATGATTTTGTGCAGAGCGGCGATATGGTCACGTCCATCGACGAGCTGACAGCGAAGATTTCCGCTGGGGAGAAAGTGATAACACTGGCGGCGGGTGCTGTGATTGAGGTGTCAGGCACTATTACGCTGAAAGCCGGTACGACACTGAACGGCAATGGAGCGACTATTAGTCGTGCTGCGGGGTTTGAGGATAGACTGCTTGTATTAAGTGACGGATGCCGCATTGAAAACCTTACCATTGAGGGGAACCGGACGGCGATGGTCAGCCCTCATTGGGATACGACAGACGAGATTGTAGCCCACTCAAACTGTGTGATCGACGGCGTAACGATCAACAACGCCAATGAAGGCATCGTTGTGTACGGAGACGATACTATTGTGCGGGGGTGCAGGCTGTACAACTGCGGCGGCAACGGGATTCACCTGAGCGGTGCGGATCGTACACGGATTGAGGACTGTGTCATCATCGGGGCAAATAAGAACGGCGATGCAATGGAGAACTCCAACGGGTGCATCTACTGGTGCCAGAGTGCCAACGATACTGTAGTCACGGGATGTTACTGTGAGGACGGAAAAGCCGGATTCGGAGGTATTGACGGGTCTGACAACAGTCACTTGAAGATTATCGGATGTACTGCCAAGAATTGTACCCATGCGGTACGAGGCGAGCACTACAGGAATTATGGGGATGAGGCTGGTTATGATGGGTCGATTGACGTTATTATCTCCAACAATCAGTTTATCGATTGTGGTCCTCTGCTGCTGGTTTATGGCGGCGATAGTACGATACCGGGTGAAGGGCTTGTGATTTCTGGAAATCTGCTTACAGACACGAATATTGAAATTATGAACTTCAGAAAAGCGGCAATCACCGGAAACACCTTGAATGGCGGAAGCATTGAACCACACAGATGCCCGCACGCCGTTATTTCGGACAATGTTATTGAAAATCCAACCAACTGGGGAATCTATACAAAGGAGTCTCCGAATATAAACATTTCCGGAAACAGTATCCGGTGTCTTAACTACGGGGTAACTACAAATAACTGCCCCGGTATTGTAATTCACGGAAACACCATCCGGCA
>JAFZET010000240.1 GCA_017560565.1 Clostridia bacterium
GGTGTCCGGCTTGACCCCCATCATAACACGAGCGATGTTCCCCTCTTCGTCAATCAGAAATGTGGAGCGTACAACACCCATACCGATCTTGCCGTACTGCTTTTTTTCCTGCCAGACGCCGTAGGCCTGTATTGCCGTCAGCTCCGGATCGGACAACAGAATAAACGGCAGATCATATTTGGCGGCAAACTTTTCGTGGGAAGAAATGCTGTCCTTGCTGATACCGATCACTTCCGTATTCTTTTCCTGAAATGCTCCATACGCACCGGCAAAGGCGCAGGCTTGTCTTGTGCATCCGGGCGTATTGTCCCTCGGATAGAAATACAAAACAACTTTCTTTCCCAGAAAATCAGACAGAGAAACAGAATTCCCGTTTTTATCCTGCAGGGTAAAATCTGGTGCTTTCATTCCCGTTTCCAGCATATTATCACCTTCTTCTTCCAATAACCGGATATTTTCATTTTGCTTTTTATATATGAGTATTCCTGCATTATTATAGCATAAATATGACAAATCGTCAAGACGCACAGGAAAAGCGGTCTCCGGAATCCCGAAGCCGCTTTTCGGTTTTTATATGTTTTCTTTCCGGATCAAACTGCTCAAAGAACCAGTGTGGGTGCTGTATAAACCCGGGTACCCAGCTCCTGATTGAGCATATACAGACTCTTGGGGTCAGAACCGAACAGTTCCATCTTGGAGATCAGGTCGTTGGCGTTTTCTTCTTCTTCCCCCTGCTCCTTGACAAACCAGTCCAGGAACTGCATGGTGCGGAAATCCTTTACTTCATAAGCGGCGGCATATATGTCGTTGATCAGAGATGTTACATACAGTTCATGGTTCAGGCTGGCGGTCAGTGCGTCCATATCCTTTTCCAGCGTCACATCCGGTTTGTCAATGGCTTCCAGCGTTACCTTTTCGTTATTGTTCTGCAGATAGGTATAGAACAGCATAGCGTGGTCCCGTTCTTCCTGCGCCTGTACCTTGTACCAGTTGGCAAAACCGTCCAGTCCTCTTTCTTCAAAATAATTGGAGATTTCCAGATACAGATAGGCAGAATAGAATTCCTTATTGATCTGGCTGTTCAACAGCTGGTGTACGTTGGGGTTCAGCATGGTGTGTCCTCCTGTTTTCTTTTTATATTTTACGGCATCATTATACCGTATATTTTCTCTTCTTTCAGTGACTTTGTCACCTCAGATCGCTTATTTTTCCTGTACAGATAAATTTCATCAGAAATACTGTACAGCAAACAAAAGTTTCCACCGACCGGTTGCAATTTATGTATAAATATGGTATTCTATTTCCATCGAAAAATCTCAGGAGAATCGAATCATGGAACAGCTTACCTCCCTTTTTCACCGGAACTTTCCTTTCTGCGTCCGGGAAGAGGCTTATGTCAGAACCTTGCTATCTCAGGAAAAGAATATATGCATCACCGAAACCGACAGCTGCGGCAATCTCATCGGCGCCGCCGTACTGGAAGAGAACACCATCCTGATGCTTTGTGTGGATGCGGAGCACCGGAAACGGGGAATCGGCGAAAGGCTTCTCCGGAAAGCGGAAGAAACGATCCGGGGGACCGGGTACGACTGTGCGGTGATCGGTGTCGGGAAACACTATCTGATGCCGGGAATCCCCGCCGCCCGTCCGGTGATTGCGGAAACCCTGCAGCCGGATGCGATATATGAGGGACTTGAAGACCATACATCCTTCTTCCGAAAGCGCGGATACAGCCACAGCTGGGACTGCAACTGCTTTGATATGCGGATGGAGCTTGCCGGATATGCCGTGCTTCCCTTTCCCACTGAGGGCATCGCCTACCGCTGGGCTGCGCCAGAGGATATTCCCGGTATCACTGCCTGCACCGACCGGGCACATGAATCCTTTACCAAATACTACCGGGACCCTTCGTTTTACCGTCAGGACAGCGCCAAGCGTGTTTTTGCTGCGGAAGCCGATGGAAAGATCGTGGGAACGCTGATCGTCAGTTTTGCAGCAGAAGGGGAAGGACTGGGCAGTGTAGGCTGTACTGCAGTGGATCCCGACTATCAGGGAAGGAAGATAGCGTCCAATCTGGTGATTCTGGGCACCGGACTTCTGCGGGATGCCGGGTTTTCCAAAGCATTTTTAGGCTACACCTACACCGGTCTTGATAAACTGTACGGTTTTGCCGGCTACAGAATCTGCGTATATTACTATATGGCAGAAAAGAAACTCTGAAAAAACAAAACTGACAACGGCTGTTTCGCGGCGAAATAAACTGTTGCCAGTTTTTATGTTTTAATACTCTCCCGAAATCCGGCTGTATACCTGTTCGCCGATCAGTGTTACCGTAAAGATGGTCTGAGCAATCCAGATCAGGGTAACAACGATGGTGATCACACCCATAGCGGAAATATCCACCAGAGCGTAATGGTATGCGCTGGAAACGATGTAATTCACAATGGCCAGTGCCGCATTCAGCAGCAGTCTGGAGCCGGCCATGTTGTAGAGTTCCAGATCCCGGCTCTGCTTACTGTACTGGCTGTGCTCGGTCTGTACCCCGGATTCTTCCAGATGACAGCGGATGGCTTTCATATAGCAGACCAGGAACAGTACAACGGCAATCATGGCAATGATATATTCCACCGTTTCGGTAAACGCCATGAAATAGTACTGATTGTAGGCATTGGTGAGCCATTCCACCGCTTCCGGAGAACGGTAATCCGAGAAATAGGCATACTGCTGAAAAATATTCCATACAGCAAATCCGGCACGTACCACGGCAATCGGCACCACTGCATACGCCAGTCTGACATACTTTGCCATCATGAGAGAAGCAGTGATCAGGAAACCGGCGGAAACCACGCCCAAGAGCACATTAACCCCATCCATAATGAAGAACAGAGAGGTCACAACTGCAGCCAGGTAGCAGAACGCCACCTTTTTCATCCGGAGGGCGCAGAACAGACCTGTGTTGGGCACAATGTCTGTATCATACTTCCTGCGAAGATTCTCACAGAAGAACCGGTCTTTCCGGATACCGTTCCAGTAACGGAAGGTACGGGCATACCACACCAGACCTGTTATGATAATGATGAGTCCCAGGAAAACATACAGGAAAGGCTTGTAGTAGGAATACTCGATGGCACCGGCATGGACAACGCCTACATAGTCAAACAGCTGCAGGGCTGTCAGCTCCGGAGCAATGGAAGCGGCTGTCCGGAGACAGAAAAACACGATGGTGAAATTCCGCCATGCATTCCCCAGCTCCTTTGTCTTCCGTTTCCCGACCTTTTTGGCATATACTGCTTCCCCCTGGTACCAGAGAGCAGCAAAGTTGATCCCTTCGTATAAGCTGCCGATGGCGGGGATGAAGTACAGCACCTCAAAGATGGAGAACACAAAGGTAAGCAGCAGCATTCCCGAATCGGAAACCATGGGCCAGAACAGGACGGAAAACAGTTTTGCCAGTGTGATCAGAGCCAGTTTCCAGAAATGTCCTCTGGCAGCAGACAGATGATCCACAAACAGAGCGGTTTTGGACAGTCCTTTGACGATCAGAAAATATCCGATACAGTCCGGCAGGATATCCAAGACATGAATCACCGGATTGATCAGAAACAGAAACCCGATGAGCAAATATCCAAATCCCATAGCGCCTCCTGTGCGGTTTTATTTTTTCTTTTTTTTCTTTTTGCTTCCGTACTTTTTTTCTTTTTCTGCGGCACGCTTTGCGGCTTCGTCCATCGCCATCTGCATGGATTCCTTCCGGTAGGCGTTCTTTTTTTCTTCCACCCGGTCGAAGGCATCGCTGAGCTTGTTCAAAAGCGGAATCTTCGAGCGGCGGTTTTCCATGGGATCCCCTTCCGCCGGATAGAGCATTCCGAAGCAGGTGTGCAGCAGCAGTATATTGAACACCAGGCACACCCAGAAATACAGGTATACCATGAAGCTCACATAAGAAACGATCTGGGGAGCGGCTGTTGCCAACAGCAGGGTTAGAAAATACATCACGTAATAGGTGACGGTCATCACCATATTCCGCATGGCTTTTTCCGCCAGTCCCATGCATTCCGCCCCCTGTGCGATACCCCGGATGCCAAGGAAAATGAAGATGTGCATTCCCAGAGCAGAGAGCGATTTCACGGCGTCCAGCAGAATATCAAGGGTGCTTTCGTTTGTCAGCAGATGCAGACTGACCATGAACCCGCCCGTCAGTGCCAGCAGGGTAAAGACCACCCCGGCTGCAGCGGCGCTCCGGAAATGCAGATTGTATTCACTGAGCTTGGTGAACGCATACAGCATGACCAGCGCACCGATCACATCCGCAAAGAAGTATGCCTGGGATATGGTAAAAGCGAAGGTCAGAAAATACCCCAGAATCAGCAGTCCGAATCCCATGATCTACCTCTGTCAGTCTTCGTCGGCTTCCGCAGTACCGGCACCACAGCACTTCTTGTATTTCTTGCCGCTTCCGCAGGGACAGGGATCGTTCCGACCGACTTTTTCGGTCTTGTTGACAACGGGCTTCTTGGGCAGGGACTTATCCCCTCCGCCGCCGGCAAAGCCTTCGGAAACGGGCTTGGCCACTTCCACACGCTTCAGTTCCGCCTGGGGTCTGGGCATGACGGAGAGCAGCATACGGACGGTATCGTTGCGGATTTCCTCGGACATTTCGTCAAACATATCCGCACCCACCAGACGGTATTCGGAAATGGGGTTTCTCTGGGCATACGCCTGCAGACCGATGGTTTCCATCAGGGAATCCATGGCTTCCAGATGATCCATCCACTTCTTGTCTACGTTCTGCAGCAGGACGATTCTTTCGATTTCCCGCATCTGTTCTTCGCCGAACAGCTCGGTTTCCTTCTTTGTGTACAATTCGTCCGCTCTTTCCAGCAGCGTGGTTTCGATCTGACTGCGGATAGCGGCAGGATCGCCGGACAGGTCATCAAATTCTTCCGGTGTGCACAGAATGCCCATGTACTTGTTCTTCAGACCGGGCAGATCCCATGCGGTCATGTCGTCATCATGCAGAGCACTTGCCACAGCATCCTTGATGGTAGCGGTAATCATATTGCGGATCTTATCCTTCAGGTCACCGTTGTCCAGTACTTCGGATCTCTGCTTGTAGATGACGGTTCTCTGCTGGTTCATAACGTCGTCATACGCCAGCACATTCTTACGACGGTTGAAGTTCTGGTCTTCCAGCTTCTTCTGGGCGGATTCGATGGAGCCGGACAGGATCTTGGCGTCGATGGCGGTTTCTTCGTCCAGACCCAGTCTTTCCACCACGCCTGCAATCCGCTCGGAGCCGAACAGACGCATCAGATCATCCTCAAAGGAAAGGAAGAAGCGGGATTCCCCGGGGTCACCCTGACGTCCGGAACGACCGCGGAGCTGGTTGTCAATACGGCGGGATTCATGACGCTCGGTACCGATCACGAAAAGACCTCCCGCCGCCTTCACCTTTTCGGCTTCCGGACGGATCTCTTCTTCGTACTTTTTGTACAGCTCTCTGAAATGCTTTCTGGCTTCCATGACTTCTTCGGTCACGGACTGGGAGGAACCGGTTGCCAGAGCGATCATGCCCTCTTCATACTCTTCCTTACGCATCTGTGCCTTTGCCAGATATTCCGCATTGCCGCCCAGCAAAATGTCTGTACCACGACCGGCCATGTTGGTGGAAATCGTAACGGAACCAAACTTACCTGTCTGGGCAACGATGTCAGCTTCCTTGTCATGATACTTGGCATTCAGCACGGTATGGGAAATGCCGGCGGCTTTCAGCTTCCGGGACAGTTCTTCGGATTTTTCAATGGAAACGGTACCCACCAGAACGGGCTGACCCTTTTCGTGGCATTCCCGGATCTGGCTGATGATGGCGTTATACTTGCCGTTTCTGGTCTTGTATACGGCATCCGGATGGTCCTTACGGATCATGGGACGGTTGGTGGGCACTTCCACAACGTCCAGATTGTAGATTTCACGGAATTCGTTTTCTTCGGACAGAGCCGTACCGGTCATACCGGACAGCTTGGTGTACATACGGAAGTAGTTCTGGAAGGTGATGGTGGCGATGGTACGGTTTTCCTTCTGGATCTTTACGCCTTCCTTGGCTTCGATCGCCTGATGCAGACCGTCGGAGAACCGTCTGCCGGGCATGATACGACCGGTGAAGGAGTCAACGATCAGCACTTCGTTGTCCTTGACCACATAGTCAATATCCCTTGCCATGGTGCCGTAGGCCTTCATTGCCTGATAGATGTGGTGGGAGATTTCGGAGTTTTCGGGATCGGAGAGGTTTTTCAGACCGAAATACTTTTCTGCCTTTTCCACACCGGACTTGGTCAGCGTGGTACTCTTGGCCTTTTCGTCCACGATATAGTCTGCCTGTACATCGTCATGGTCTTCCTTGCGGTCCAGTTCCTTGATTACGAACTTGGAGAGACCTCTGACAAAGCGATTGGCCATATCGTACAGTACATTTACGTCACTGCCCTGCCCGGAAATGATCAGAGGGGTTCTGGCTTCGTCGATGAGGATGGAGTCCACTTCGTCCACGATGGCAAAGTTATGTCCTCTCTGCACCCGCTGGTTGGCATACGTCACCATATTGTCACGGAGGTAGTCGAAACCGAATTCGTTGTTGGTGCCGTAGGTGATGTCGCAGTTGTATGCCTTCTGCTTTTCGGGGCGCTTCTGGTCATGGATAACCAACCCCGTGGTCAACCCCAGAAATTCGTGTACACGACCGATTTCTTCGCAGCCCAGTCTTGCCAGATATTCGTTTACGGTAACAACGTGGACGCCCTTGCCTGCCAGTGCGTTCAGATAAGAGGGCAGAGATGCCACGATGGTCTTCCCTTCACCGGTTTTCATTTCGGTGATACGTCCCTGGTGGAGCAGAATGCCGCCCATGAGCTGTACGTCAAAAGGACGCTTGCCCAGTACACGGTCGGACGCTTCTCTGACCAGCGCAAAGGCATCCGGCAGAATATCGTCCAGAGTTTCGCCGCCGGCAAGACGGTTCTTGAACTTGTCCGTCATCTGTGCCATTTCGGCATCGGTCATTCTTTTATATGTGTCCGCAAGTGCGTTTATTCTGTTGACCTGCGGCATGATTTTCTTAATCTGTCTGTCGCTGTAGGTACCAAAAATATTTGTGATCAGTCCCATTACAATGTTCTGTACTTCCTTTTCGGGAAAGCACATCTTCCTCCGCTGTTCATTTTTGTTTATAAAACCTTATCCGTACTATTATACAACAGTTTTATGGATATTGGTAGTTGTAAATGTAAATTTATTGCCCGAAAACAGATTTTTTTCGCCGGAAACTTGCCAAACGGCTGCCGGTGCGCTATAATATCTCCTGTACCAAGGAAAGGATGTGTTATTTTGGCATCAGATCTGAATATTGTTCTCCACGAACCGGAGATTCCCCCGAACACCGGCAACATCGCCAGAACCTGTGCGGCTACCGGTGCGTCCCTTCATATCATCAAGCCCATGGGCTTTGCCATCGACGACAGAAAGCTCAAGCGTGCAGGTCTTGACTACTGGCATCTGCTGGACATCACCTATTACGAAAATCTGGACGATTTCTTTGTCCGCAATCCGGGGGCGGCTGTGTACTATTTTACAACAAAAGCTCCCCGGGGATACACGGAAGTTTCCTATCCTCTGCCGGTGTACATCATGTTCGGCAAGGAGACCGCCGGACTGCCGGAAAGCCTCCTCCGGAAACATCTGGACACCTGTGTGCGCATCCCCATGCGGGAAAACCTGCGCAGTCTGAATCTGTCCAACTCCGTGGCAGTCGCCGTGTACGAAGTGCTCCGCCAGCACGATTTTCCCCTGCAGCAGCCGGGATCCGATTATCTGCTGTAACTCCGTCAAAGCAGCGGTGCGAACAGCTCCAGCACGGAACGGTACAGCCGCCGCAGCAGCGATACCCTGCAGTCTGCCCGGGTGATTTCACGGGAGGATTCCAGGATCCGGACAAAATCCGCTTTGATTTCTCCCACAGCCGGTGTCCCATACATCCATACACCGCATTCAAAATGGAGAAACAGGCTCCGGTAATCCAGATTCACGCTGCCCACCGTGGCATACCGGTCGTCACAGACAAAGGTTTTGGCGTGCAGAAAGCCGGGGGTGTATTCATAGATCCGGACACCGCTCTCCAGCAGGCGGGCATAGTTGGATCGGGTAGTTTCAAAGACCGTTTTCTTATCCGGAATGCCTGGGGTCACGATCCGCACATCCACACCGCTGGTCGCCGCTGTACACAGTGCCTGCCGCATCTGGTCGTCAAGGATCAGATAGGGCGTGGTGATCCACACATACCGCCGGGCATGATACAGGATGTGCAGACAGACATTTTCTCCCACAGGCTCATTGTCCAGCGGGTTGTCCGTGTAGGGCTGTACGATCCCCTCTCCCGGCAGCTGTTCCGAAAAGACCGGACGAAGGGTACTGTATGGCTCACGATCCGTTCTGTACCTTCCAGTACGGGTGGGAGACAGATAGTCCCACATAGTCAGAAACATCCGTGCAAAGCTCCACGCCGCCTCCCCGCGCACCAGAACCGCATTGTCCTTCCAGTATCCGTGGGGATGGGTCACATTTATATATTCGTCCCCGATATTGATGCCGCCGGTGAATGCCGTGTATCCGTCGATGACGCAGATTTTCCGGTGATCCCGGTTATTCTGGCGGGCACTGAGCACCGGCACAAAAGGATGGAACACCCGGCATCGGATCCCTACCGCTTCCAGCTCTTTCGGATACCGTCCGGACAGACGGGTAATACTGCCGAAATCGTCATAAATCAGGCGGACATCTACGCCCTCTGCGGCTTTTTTCACAAGCACACGACAGATCCGCTCCCACATTTCACCATGGCTGATGATGAAGTATTCCAGAAAGATATACCGCACTGCTTTTTCCAGTTCCGCAAGCAGTGCCTCCAGAAACGCCTCTCCGGTGGGGAGGTATTTTGTTTCGCCATTCCGGTAAGGGGGGCACATACACATCCGGTCAATATAGGCGGACTGTCTGCAGGCTTCGGGATGCGCTTCCGCCAGTTCCCTGAGAATCTCCGCTTTATCTTCTTTCATGTCTTCCGCAACGGAAGTAATCCGGCTCATGGTGGTTCTCGTTTTTCTGGACAGACTGCTGCCGCTGAACAGAAAATACATGGCAGCCCCCACAGGCGGGAACACCAGCACCACGATGATCCAGACGATCCTGTACCCTGCATTGCAGTCTCTGCCCATGATGTGGCATACGGTCAGTATGGCGATCAGGGATGCAGCGGACGACAGAATATAGTAATACTCCTTAAAGCGCAGGATGCTGACAATCAGAAGAACGATCTGCACCAGAATCAGCAGCGCCACCAGTACCACCCGGCTGAACATAAATCGGATAAGGGGTCGTAGAAGGCTCTTTTTTTTCTTTTTCTGTTTCACCTGAAACATGATTTTGCTCCGAAATGAAAGGGGAAATTGCCGTCAGAATACCAAAGGGGATATCTTCCCTATTATGATACTATTATCATACAGGATTTGCACGAAAAAGTCAAGAGAGTTTAAGAATCTGCCTTCAATCTGCGGAGATTCAACCATATCGAGACAGCTAAACCGGAAATTGAGTTTTCATACGTTCCTGTTCATTGCTTTCTATCCCAATGTCAGATATAATTGAAGCATCTGAACCGGTACCGAAATTTCTGACAGAATGTGATACTATGAAACTGTATATCGGAGAAAATCTGAAAAAGTTCCGTATGGAGAAAAACGTGCCCCTGGAAATGGTGGCGGAGTATCTTGGCGTGACCTATCAGGCAGTCAGCCGCTGGGAAAACGGGGTATCACACACATAAGAATACCACTATTTTGAACCCACGCTTACAATTGAAATAACGAAAGCAGAGAATGCACGGAGGATTAGCCCTCTTATGCACTCTCTGCTTTTTTCTTTTTACTGTGGTTTATAATGGCTGGATTCGCTCCGGATTGATGAACGCTTTGGCGTACTGCACCGGCGTATGCTTGATAAAAAATTGGCTCCGGAATCCGAAAAGTCTGCCGGCAACTGATGCATTTTACCCACATTCCTCTTGAAATCCCCTGATTTTTGTGCTATACTGCTGACAACAACATTCATCCACAATACAGGAGGAACCATTATGAAAATCTTATTCCAGGGCGACAGCATCACCGATGCAGGGCGGGATAAAAACGATCCTACCCATCTGGGGAACGGGTATCCCAAATATGCCGCTGCCAACATCGCCGCACGCCATCCCGATGTGGACTTTACTTTCTACGATCTGGGGATCAGCGGCAACCGGGCAGAAAATCTCCGTGACCGCTGGCAGGCCGACTGCATTGCCTACGACCCGGATTTCGTTTCCATCCTGATCGGTGTCAACGATACATGGCACAGAGCCGCCGAACAGAACTGGATGCCTCACGAATACTTTGAAGAATGCTACCGGTACTGTCTGGAAGAAATCAAAACCAAGACCCATGCAAAAATCCTGATTCTGGAACAGTTCATCGTTCCAACCGGTGCTCTGGAAATCGGTCGTCCCGATCTGGATGCCAAGATTCAGGTAACCCGGAAGCTGGCAAGAGAATACGCCGATGCCTTCATTCCGCTGGACGGTATCTTCGCCGAAGCCAGCATGGGTGTTGACCCCAAGCTCTGGGCAGCAGACGGTGTACATCCCACCCCCGCAGGCGCACAGCTGATCGCCGACCGGTATGCGGATGCTTTTGACAGACTGTTTCCCACCATCGGTAAGTAATGCGCCATGAAAAAGATCATCACCGAAGGGCACCGGGGTTTCTGTGCGCTGTACCCGGAAAACACCCTTCTGTCCTTTGAAAAAGCCATCGAACTGGGTGTGGACGCCGTAGAATTTGATGTATGGCTGTCCAGTGATAAACACCCTGTTCTGATGCATGACGGCGACACCCTGCGCACCTGCGGCGTGCCCGGTCACCTCAGAGACCGTACGCTGGCAGAAATCAAAGAACTGGATCCCTGTTACAGAGAAAAATTCGGCGAACAGTTTGCCGGGCAGGTGGAAGTTCCCAC
>JAFZET010000241.1 GCA_017560565.1 Clostridia bacterium
GATGGATTCGGTGATAGCGGCAGCGGGAGCAGAGTCGATGATTACGTACTGGATGTTGCCGTTCACCAGGGCCTGTACAGCCATGGAGCCGTTCTTGTAACCGGTGCAGGTAACAGCGAAGCCGTCAAAGCCCCAGTCTGCGTCGCCTTCTACATAGAACTGACCGGTGGTACCGTTCTGTACGCCGATTACAGTGGAAGCGTCCTTGGCAGCCAGAATGGCAACAACTTCATCAGCAGTGGTGCAGGCGTCGAATTCGGTGTTGTCAACGGGAACGATGATCTTCTGTGCAGCGTTGTAGTAGGAGTCGGAGAAGGTTATGTATTTTTCATGGTCGGGTTTGATGGTCAGACCTGCCATGGCGATGTCGCACTTCTGCTGACCAACGGACAGACATACAGCGTCAAATTCCATGTTGGAGATAACCAGCTCCTTGCCCAGGTATTCAGCAAGCGCTGCGGCGATTTCCATGTCGATACCCAGATACTTGTCACCTTCCATGTATTCGAAGGGTTCGAAAGCAGCGTTGGTAGCAACTACCAGCTGATCCTTGGAAGCGTCTTCAGCAGCGGAGGTTACGGGAACGGGAGTGCCGTCGCCGAAGTAGTTGTTGCAGATTTCGTCGAACTTGCCGTTTGCCTTGATTTCTGCCAGGAATGCGTTAACCTGTTCCAGCAGTTCGGGCTGAGTCTTGTCAACGCCGAAAGCGTATTCTTCTTCGGTCAGATCCACTTCGATTACCTTAACAACGGGTTCACCGGAACCGCCGCAGGAAACCAGCAGGGAAGCTGCCATCAGAGCAACGAGAAAGAGAGAGATGAATTTCTTCATGATATCCTCCTGAGATATGCAGGCATAAGCCTTGTTATGTGTATGGCTCCGGTCTGTGTGTAATACTGCATAAAAAACAGCATTCCATGTATGTACCGGATGCTATGGAGATATTATATCATGGTGTTTACAAAAAATCAATGGTTTTGCAAGATTTCCTTCAGAAAAAACAATTTTCAGAGGAGATATCCGGTACGCAAATGAAAAAATATGCATTCGGTGAAACCTTCCGGCGGCAGTGCGGACAGGCGGTTTCATTCAACGGACAGGGGCAGGGAAAGGGCTTCGGAAAAAACAACAAAAACCACTTGAAAACCAGCTGTAAATATGGTACTATAGCGGAAAGAAAACAAGGGAGCAGGACAGGATGACTGGTGAAAAAAACAAGGTGCCCGGACGGGATCTGCCGGTGGCGGCACTGACGGGTGTGGGGGAAAAACGGGAGGAAGCACTGGCGAAGGCGGGGATCTTTACCCTGTCGGATCTTTTGCACTATTATCCCCGTGCCTACCAGAACCGGGGGGATGTGCGCTTGCTGGAGGTCATCCGGGAGATCACAAAAACAGGGGAAGCCCTGACCTGCAGTGCGGTGCTGACGGTGGGTACGGAACCCCAGGTGCGCCGGATCCGGAACAATCTGACCCTGGTGAAATTCTCCGCCTTTGACGAGTCCGGCAGCTGTGAGATCACCTATTTCCACATGGAATACGTGAAACGTACCTTCCATGTGGGGGCGTCGTTCCGGTTTTTCGGACGGTTCACCTACGATTACGGCAGGGTGCAGGTCACCAATCCCATCTACGAGCCGTGGACAGAAAACAAAATCCTGCCGGAGCTGGTGCCCGTGTATCCCCTGGTGGGAGGACTGTCCCAGAAGATGCTGTACCAGTATACGGGTGAGGCCATTATGAAGCTGGGCGGCAGTTTGACGGAATATCTGCCTGCGTGGGTTCTCAGAGAAGCATCCCTGCCCTCCCACGGGTGGATGGTCAATGTACTGCACCGTCCCCAGAATCTGGAACAGCTGGAGGCGGCCAAACGACGGCTGGTGTTTGAGGAGCTGTTTCTGCAGTTTGTCTGTATGGCACAGAACGGCGGCGGGGCAAAGATCCCCAACCGGTACCCCCTGACATGGAGCGATATTTCCCGCTTTGCAGCCCAGCTTCCCTATGAACTCACCGACGGACAGAAGAAATGCCTTGCCGAGATTGCGGGAGATATGGCTGGAGAATGGGCCATGAACCGGATCCTGATCGGGGATGTGGGCAGCGGGAAGACGGTGGTGGCCGCCATCTCCGCCTATCTGACCATCCGCAGCGGATACAGAGCCGCCCTGATGGTGCCCACGGAAATTCTGGCGGCGCAGCATTACAGAGAGCTGTCAGTGCTGTTTGAAAAACTGGGGATCGGCACGGTTCTGCTGACCGGCAGTACACCGAAGAAAAAAAGAGACGCCATTCTTGCCTCTCTGCGGGACGACAGCCTGTCCATGGAGGAAAACAGTGCGTCCCTCATCATTGGAACCCATGCCCTTTTGACAGGAGATGTACAGATCGACCGGCTGGGGCTGGTAATCATTGACGAACAGCATCGGTTTGGGGTCATGCAGCGTTCCGCCATCCTGGAAAAGGGGGAAGACTGCCACTGCCTGTTCATGAGTGCCACACCCATTCCCCGTACCCTGTCACTGGTGGCATACGGTTCGCTGGCGGTTTCCTCCATTGACGTACTGCCGAGAGGACGTCAGCCCATCGATACCTTCATCGTCAATTCTTCTTACCATGCCCGGATGCTGAACTTTATCCGGAAACAGGCACAGGAGGGACACCAGACCTATATCGTCTGCCCGGCAGTGGAAGAAAAAGCAAAGGAAAAAGAAAGCACCGATCCGGAGGAACTGGCAAACCTGAGCCTGTTCGACCTGTCGCCGGAACAATTACAGACAAGGATAGACTATACCCTGGTAACGGACGCACCGCCTCTGAAAGCTGCTGTGACCTATGCGGAAACGCTGGCGGAAGAGCTTCCGGAGCTGAAGGTGGGACTGGTACACGGCAAAATGAAACCGGCGGAAAAGGATGCGGTCATGGATGCCTTCTGCCGGGGCGAGACCCATGTGCTGGTGGCCACGACGGTTATCGAAGTCGGGGTCAACGTGCCTTCCGCCACCCTGATGATCGTGGAAAATGCGGAACGGTTCGGCCTTTCCCAGCGTCACCAGCTCAGAGGACGGGTAGGCAGAGGCGACGCCAAATCCTCCGGCATTCTGGTCAGCGACAGCCAGGACGAGGGAGCCATGAACCGGCTGAAGACCCTGAAGGATACCGCAAACGGCTACGAAATCGCCCAGGCGGATCTGGAAATGCGGGGGGCCGGAGATTTTATCACCGGTACGGGCACCAGACAGTCCGGACAGAGTATGTTCCGTCTGGCGGC
>JAFZET010000242.1 GCA_017560565.1 Clostridia bacterium
CCATTACGGCAAGCTGTTCTTTTTTCAGTTTCCGCATACAATACCTCAAAATTCCCCTGTATCCGGAAATGGACAGGGGAATTCCATAAAGATTCGTTTTTTTACGCCTTCTTCATCAGCTTGACCATAACGGCCTTCTGTGCGTGGAGGCGGTTTTCGGCTTCTTCAAAGATTTCGTTCGCGTGGGCTTCAAAGACTTCCGCCGTGATTTCTTCGCCACGGTGTGCGGGCAGACAGTGCTGTACCATGACATCCTTGTGGCAGACATCAATTACAGCATCGTTGATCTGGTAGCCGGTGAATACCTTGCGGCGTTCTGCTGCTTCTTCTTCCTGGCCCATGGACGCCCATACATCGGTGAACAGTACATCAGAGTTCTGTGCAGCTTCCAGAATATTGTCGGTCATGGTGAACTTGCCGGGGTACTTCTTGGTGAATTCCAGAACGGTGGGATCCGGCTGGTATGCGTTGGGACAGGCGATGGCTACATCCATACCCATGGTCAGACCGCCAACGATCAGGGAGTTTGCCATGTTGTTGCCGTCACCGATGTAGGTCATCTTCAGACCGTTGAAACCGCCCTTGAATTCCCGGATGGTCAAAAGGTCTGCCAGAATCTGACAGGGATGGCAGTAGTCGGTCAGACCATTGATCACGGGGCAGGTGCACCATTTAGCCAGATCTTCTACTTCCTTCTGGGCGAAAGTACGGATCATGATACCGTCCAGATACCGGGAGAGCACTCTTGCGGTGTCTTCCAGGGGTTCGCCACGACCGATCTGCAGGTCACGGGGAGAGAGGAACAACGCCTGTCCGCCCAGCTGGTAGATACCGGTTTCAAAGGAAACTCTGGTTCTGGTGGAGGACTTCTGGAAGATCATCCCCAGGGACTGCCCCTTCAGAATGTGATGTTCAATACCGTTTTTCCGTTCGTATTTCAGCTTGGCAGCCAGATCCAGCAGCTCATTGATCTCTTCAGCGGACAGGTCAGCCATCTTAGTGAGGTCTTTTTTCATGTCTGTATATCCTTTTCAGTTATTATTTCAGTGCTTCCAGCAGGATGGAAAGTCCTTCGTCGATTTCACCCATGGAAATGTTCAGCGGGGGCAGAAGACGGACAACGTCCTTGCCGGCTGTCAGAACCAGAAGCCCTGCGTCAAAGGCTTTTTTCAGCACATCCTTGGGGGAGGATTTCACCTGAATTCCGATCATCATACCCAGATGCCGCACGGAAACCACATTGTCGATCCCGGCGGAAGCGATCTTGTCGGAGATCAGCTGTCCCTTCCGGTTGACGGAATCCATAAAATCGTCGGTCAGACGGGAGGTCACATAGCAGGCTGCAGCGGCACATACCGGGTTGGAACCAAAGGTGGTACCGTGCATACTGGCACCAAGGGTATCTTTGGTCTTTTCGCCGCTGATAAATGCGCCCATGGGCAGACCGCCGGCGATTCCCTTGGCAACGGTGCAGATGTCGGGGAGAATCCCGTAATTCTGGAAAGCGAATACTTTCCCCGTCCGTCCCATACCGGTCTGTACTTCATCCAGAATCAGCAGAATGTCGTTCTGATCACAGAATTCTCTTACAGCCTGTACATATTCCATGGGAAGAATATTGACCCCGCCTTCTCCCTGGACCAGCTCCATCATGACCGCACACACATCGGGCGTGCAGGCGGCTTTCAGCTGTTCCAGATCACCGGCGTCACAGTACTTGAAGCCTTCGGTGAAGGGGAAGAAATACTGGTGGAACACATCCTGACCGGTGGCGGCAAGGGTGGTTACGGTACGCCCGTGGAAGGACTGGTGCAGGGTCACGATGGTGGCTCTGCCTTCGCCGTACTTGTCAAAGCTGTATTTTCTGGCCAACTTGATGGCGCCTTCGTTGGCTTCCGCACCGGAGTTGCCGAAGAATACATTGCACAGTCCGGAGGATTTCACCAGAAACTCTGCCAGTTCCGAAGCCGGTTCACAATAATAGTAGTTGCACACGTGCTGGTACTTCGATGCCTGATCGAACACTGCCTTTACCCAGCCTTCATCGGAGTAGCCGAAAGCATTCACGCCGATACCGCTGGTGAAATCGATGTACTTTTTGCCGTCCTTGTCCCATATCGTGGAGCCGGAAGCATGATCCGGAACCAGCGGCAGACGACCATAGGTGTGCATGATGTATTGATTGTCGTTTTGGAGTACCTGTTCTCTGTTCATAGTCTTACCTCATTCTGCCTTGGTAAACATGGTACCGCAGCCCTCGTCGGACAGCATTTCGATGAGGATGGAGTGCTTCACCCGTCCGTCGGTGATGAAGGTACGGTAAATACCGCCTTCCGCTGCGTGTACACAGCATTCCACCTTTGGAATCATCCCGCCGGAGATCACGCCGTCTTCTTTCAGCTGTTCTACTTCGTCTGTGTGGATCACGGGGATCAGCGTGTCTTCATCGTGAGGATCGCGGAGCACGCCGCGGGTGTCGGTCAGCAGGATCAGGTTGCGGGCTTTCAGCGCAATGGCAATCTCAGCCGCCGCTGTGTCTGCATTGATATTGTACACACCGGTGCCGTCCGCCGCATGGGCAATAGTGGAAATCACGGGAATGTAACCCTTGTCGATCACATCCTGAATGATGGAGGCGTCCACAGAGGTAATGTCACCCACAAAACCGTAGTCGGTGCCTTCATCATCGGTGTGTCTTTCGGCTTTCAGCAGACCGCCGTCAAGACCGCAGAGCCCTACGGCACGACCGCCGGTACGTTCAATCCGGTCTACCAGCTGCTTGTTGGTCTTGCCGGCAAGCACCATCAGTGCCACTTCTGCCGTTTCTGCGTCGGTGTAGCGGAGTCCCTTGATGAACTCGGATTTCTTACCGATCCTGCGGAGCATATCGTTGATGTCGGGACCGCCGCCGTGTACCAGAACCACGTTGATCCCGGTCAGGGACAGCAGTACCAGGTCATCGATCACGGCTTCCTGCAGTTCTTCCGACAGCATGGCGTTGCCGCCGTATTTGATAACAACCGTCTGACCGGTGTATTTCTGGATATAGGGCAAGGCTTCGATGAGCACGCTGGCCTTGTCCTGATTGGTGATAGACATTTTGTATATCCTCCCTCAGCTTCTGTAGTCGCCGTTGATGTGTACGTATTCGTAGCTCAGGTCACAGCCCAGTGCGGTAGCTTCCTCACTGCCGCAGTTCATACCGCATTCAATGACAATGTCCTTTTCCAGCAGGATCTTTTTGGCAATATCTTCGTCAAACTGCAGCTGTGCGCCGTCTTTGCAGACATCAATGGTGCCTGCGGGAGAGGAGAAGGCGATGTCCACCTTGGCGGTGTCAAAGTCTACGCCGGAGTAACCCAGTGCACAGATTACCCGTCCCCAGTTGGCATCAGAGCCAAAGATGGCAGTCTTTACCAGAGAAGAACCGATCACGCTCTTGGCCAGTACCCGTGCTCCTTCCTTGTCGGAGAAGCCGTATACATGGCACTTGAGGAACTTGGTGGCACCTTCCCCATCGGCAGCGATAGCGGAAGCCATCAGCGTACACAGATGGAGCAGGGCACCGTAGAATGCATCGTAAGCTTCCCCGTCAGCGGTGATTTCTTCGTTTTCCGCATATCCGGAAGCCATTACGCACACGGTATCATTGGTGCTGGTGTCGCCGTCTACGGAAACCATGTTGAAGGTATCCACAATGGCGGCAGACAGAGCCTTCTGCAGCATTCCGGAGGAGATGGAGCAGTCCGTGGTGATGTAACCCAGCATGGTACCCATATTGGGATGGATCATGCCGGAGCCCTTGCACATACCGCCCAGAGAAATGGTCTTACCTGCATATTCGTAGGAAATGTCCAATTCCTTTTTCTGTGTGTCGGTGGTCATAATGGCATTGGCCGCCAGATCCGCACCGTTTTCGCTGGCTTCCAGAGAAGCGTACAGAGCGGGCAGCGTATTGAAGAGAGGTTCGGTGGGCAGACTCTGACCGATAACACCGGTGGAGGAAACGATTACTTCCGTTTCCGCACAGCCAACCATGTCAGCAACCGCTTTGCAGCAGGCGTTGGCTGTGTCGTATCCGTCAGGAGTGCAGGCATTGGCGTTGCCGCTGTTGCAGATCACAACTCTTGCCTTGCCGCCCTTCAGATGTTCCCGGGTCACGCCTACGGGAGCTGCAAAAACCTTGTTCTTGGTATAAACACCGGCAGCATTGCAGACTCTGTCCGCCAGAATCATGGCAAGATCCAGCTTGGCGGTGTTCTTCCGGAAGCCTGCATGGATGCCGTATGCTTTGAATCCCTTTGCGGCACAGACGCCGCCGGGGATGTTTTTGTATGTCATGTTCATAGTATTCTCCTAAATGAATCAGAATCCGGCAGGCAGGGTATCAAGACCTGTGGTTTCGTCCAGACCGAAGCGGAGGTTCATGTTCTGGATGGCCTGACCGGCAGCACCCTTGACCATGTTGTCGATGCAGGAGCAGACAATCAGCATACCGCACCGCTTGTCCAAGTGCAGGGAAATGTCGCAGAAGTTGGAACGGGTGATGTTGCGGATCTGGGCAGAAATGCCGTCCCGTTCGATGCGCACGAAAGGCTCATCCTTGTAGAACGCTTCGTAAGCGGTACGAACCTGTTCCATGGTGACGCCCTCAGCCAGCGGTACATAAATGGTTTCTTCAATCCCGCGGTTTACCGGCAGCAGATGGGGAACAAAAGTAACCTTCACCGGTGCGCCTGCCATGTGGGACAGGGACTGTTCGATCTCGGGGGTATGTCTGTGAGAACCCACTTTATAGGCGGAGATGGTTTCGTTGGTTTCGGGATAGTGGGTGTTCTGGGTCAGGGAACGACCTGCACCGGTCACACCGGATTTTGCGTCAATGATGACGTGTTCACTTTTTACCAGACCTGCCTTCAGAGCAGGAGCAAGTCCCAGTGCAGCGGCAGTAGGATAACAGCCGGGGTTGGCTACGATCTTTGCGTCTCTGATCCGGTCACGGAACAGCTCCGGCAGGGCGTACACTGCACCGTCATGGAGTTCCGGCTCGTCAAAGGACTTCTTATACCATGCTTCGTATTCTTCTTCCGATTCCAGGCGGAAATCAGCACCCAGGTCGATCAGCAGGGAACCGGCAGCGGCACACTGCTTGGCCAGAGGCTCGGAAAGACCGTGGGGCAGAGCGGCAAACACCACATCCGCACCGGCAATGGCAGTATCCATGTCGGTAAGGGTGGGCAGAGTACACTTTTTGAAGCTGGGATAAATTTCGTCAATGGTCTGTCCCGCAAAAGAAGTGGAAGACAGGCCGGTAATCTCTACATTCGGGTGGCAGGCCAGCAGACGTACCAGTTCTGCGCCGGCATATCCGGTGGCGCCTACAACAGCAGCTTTGATGGTCATAACAGACACTCCTTTATGCGTTTTCCAGATACTTTTTCACAAGCGCAATCTGGTGCAGAACGGATTTTTCACTGGGACCGCCATAAGCAAGCCGTCCGTTGACGCAGTTTTCCAGATTCACAGCTTCGTATACATCGTTTTCAAACAGGGGGGAATATTCTTTGTAGGTATCCAGCGGCAGGGATTCAAAATCGGTACCGTTATCAATGCAGTACGCAACCAGACGACCGCTGATCTTGTAGGCATCCCGGAAGGGCATACCCTTTTTCACCAGATAGTCAGCGCAGTCGGTGGCGTTGATGAATCCGCCGGAAGCCGCTTTCCGCAGTCTGTCCGCTCTCACCACGGCGGTGGACAGCATGGAGGTGAACAGTTCAATGCAGATCTTAGCATTGTC
>JAFZET010000243.1 GCA_017560565.1 Clostridia bacterium
ATCCCGGCTTTTCACGACAGTACTTCCTCTGCAAGCAAAATTTCACGGTCAGATCCGACCATTCCGGATCATTTCTTTCCGTCTTTGGTAATCTTGACGCCTTTTTCGGTCAGGAGAATATCCACGGACACATCAAAACGTCCTCTGGGCACCACCGGCAGGATATAGTCAGAATAGACCACACCGATGGTACAGCCGGAAAATGCGGACAGATAGCGGTCATAGAACCCCTTACCGTAGCCCAGCCGATACCCGGCTTTATCATACACCAGTCCGGGCACAAAACAAACCGCCGCACCGGTATCTTTTTCCGGTTCGTAAATCGGCGCATCCTCCGGGGGCTCCATGATCCCGTATGCACCTGGCTGCAGCTCATCCAGAGACTGCACAAGGTGGTATGTCATGGTATGGGTTTTCGGGTCGGAACGGGAGAAGCACACTTTCTTTCCCTTATCCAGTGCCAGCTGTGCAATGGCGTTTACATCGATCTCCCCTTCAGTAGCGGCATACAGCAGAACATATTCCGCATACCGGAAACTGACCAGACTTTCCGCCACATGACAGATGGCTTCATCCCGCCGATGCCGTTCTTCCACAGACATTTCCAGGCGGCGCTGTTTGTATTCTTCACGAATATCGTCTTTTTGTTTCTTAATCATACTCTGTCAGCAAGGATGGCACTGAGAATGGCCTCCTCCTTTTCCGCTCCTTTCATCATACGGATCAGCGCACCACCGAATGCCATGGCAGCACCCATACCGCAGCCGGTGACCACGTTTCCGTCCACTGCAACGGCACAGTCCTGTACCTCAGCACCCGTCAGATATTCTTCAAAACCGGGATAGCATACTGCCTTTTTCCCTTTCAGATATCCTCTTCTGCCAAGCACCATGGGAGCCGCACAGATGGCAGCCATATACGCACCTTTGGTGTCAGCGGATTTCAGGTATCGATCTACAAGTGCGGAACCGTCCAGATGCTTTGCACCCGGCATGCCGCCCGGCAGGATCACCATTTCCAGATCGGCGGGAACCGGCTGTGCCGACATTTCGGTATAGCTTCTGTCCGCCATCACACCGATCCCATGGGAACCGGTTACCAGTCTTTCCGCATTCTGCGGATCCGGATGCACAGCGATGGTAGTCACATCCAGACCGGCACGACGCAGCATATCGATGGGGCAAAGGGCTTCGATCTCCTCAAAACCGTCTGCCAGAAACACATAAATCATACAGAAACCTCCAGCTTCCGCGCCTCGCTTTCCCCGGGGATGAGCACGCCCTGTTTTTATACTCCTATTATACCATTATTCCCCGCCCAAGCGGTTAACAATCCATAAACTTTCTGTTTCCTTGGAAATTCATTTTCTGTTTTTTCAGGAAAGCAGATCCGCCAGTGCTTCCGCAATGGTTCTGCCGATGGTTTCCACCGGGTACTGATTTCCTTCTTCATCGGCACAGGAGATCACACACCAGCCGCAGGCTTCCGCCACATACAGAGCCGCCTCTCTGCACCGATGCAGGTACTCTCTGTCCTTCTCGTGGATGTCCTTGTCCACGCCGGTTTCCAGGCTTCGTTTTTCCACATTGGCATCGGATACGCTCTGGGGCACATCCACCAGGATCACCCGGTCGGGAGCCGGAAGACCCAGCTTCCCGTATTCAAAATCCCACAGCCATGCAAGAAATGTATCCCACTGCTCCCGTTCCATCTTGGAAAGCTGATGGTACGCATTGGCGGTGGTATACCGGTTGGCGATCAGCACAGTGTCCGGATCCAGCCAGTCCTTCTGCCAGTCCTGCCGGAAGCTCACATACCGGTCGGCGGCAAAAAACATGGATGCAGCATACGCACCGGTATCTTCCGGCTTTCCACCCAGTCCCCCCCGGAGATACAGCTCCACCAGAGAAGCACCGTCGCTGCCGTATTTCGGAAAATCGATCAGGCGTACCTTCTTTCCGGCTTTTTCAAGATTGTCTGCCAGATAGCGGCTCTGGGTTCCTTTTCCGGAACCGTCCAGCCCTTCCAGCACGATCAGTTTACCCATAACTCTATTGCACTCTTTCCTGTAATTTACTGCCATCCCGGCAGACAAGCGAACTGTGCGTTCATTCCATTTCGTTGTTCAGCACCAGTTCCATAAATTCCTGCTTGGTCAGCAGAACCTTGCGGGGACGCTGTCCGTCCGGCGGACTTACATATCCCATCTGTTCCATCCGGTCGATGAGCTTGGCGGCACGTCCGTAGCCAAGCTGCAGTCTGCGCTGGATCAGGGAGGTGGAAATCTTGCCGGATTCCACCGCCAGTTCCAGTGCCTGCCGGAGCATGGGATCGTCTTCTCCGCCGTCCCCGTCAGCAGAACCGCCGGAAGACGAAGAGCCTTTCTTGCCGCTTCCGCATCTGGCTGCTTCCATTTCAATCTGTTCCAGAACCTCATCGGAATAGGAACCGCACTTCTGGTTCATATTCTTTATGTAGGAAACCACTTCTTCTACATCGGATTCGGACACAAATG
>JAFZET010000244.1 GCA_017560565.1 Clostridia bacterium
CGATAAGGAAGCCTATGCCGACGCCTTCCGGGTGCAGTACTACAACAACGACGCCATCCACGGCAAAGCGCTGGTGGAATACTACGGCGACCGGATGCTGGTGGTGAATCCGCCGCAGCCGCCCCTGGAACGGGAGGAACTGGACAAGGTATACGATCTGCCCTACACCCGCACCTGGCATCCCATGTACGAGAGCGAAGGGGGCGTGCCTGCCATCTCGGAAGTGCGCTTTTCCATCACCCACAACCGGGGCTGCTTCGGCGGATGCAATTTCTGTGCGCTTGCCTTCCACCAGGGCAGAGCCGTACGGAGCCGGAGCATCGAATCGGTGGTGGAGGAGGCCGAGCTGCTGACCACCCTGCCCGACTTCAAGGGCTACATCCACGACATCGGCGGCCCCACGGCAAACTTCCGGAAGCCTGCCTGTGAAAAACAGCTCACCGACGGCGTATGCCCGAACAAGCGGTGCCTGTTCCCGAAGCCCTGTCCCAATCTGGT
This sequence comes from Clostridia bacterium, assembly GCA_017560565.1. Taxonomy (GTDB): domain Bacteria; phylum Bacillota; class Clostridia; order Oscillospirales; family CAG-272; genus UMGS1696. Next base: position 499 of record JAFZET010000244.1, read on the forward strand.
GGCGGATCATAGCGAATATATCCGTCTGCTGAAAGAAGTGGAAGCCGTGCCGGGGGTGAAGAAGGTCTTCATCCGTTCGGGTATCCGGTTTGACTATATGCTGGCGGACAAAAGCGACGCTTTCTTCAAAAAACTGGTACGGGATCATGTCAGCGGACAGCTCAAGGTAGCCCCGGAGCACTGTTCCCAAAGAGTACTGTCCCATATGGGCAAGCCGTCGGTGCAGGTGTACGACCGGTTCCGGGAAAAATACGAGCGGCTGAATAAGGAATGTGGTCTGAACCAGTTCCTTGTGCCCTACCTCATGTCCTCCCACCCGGGCAGCACCATGGACGACGCCGCAGAACTGGCACTGTACACCAAGCGGATCGGCCTTGCCCCGGAACAGGTGCAGGACTTCTACCCCACCCCGGGTACCGCATCCACCGTCATGTACTACACCGGCATCGACCCCTTCACCGGAAACGCCATCTATACGGCGACAAACTACCGGGAAAAGCAGCTCCAGCGTGCCCTGCTCCAGTGGCGCAAACCGGAAAACCGCCGCATGATCTACGAAGCCATGAACTACTGCACGGATGTAGGCAAGGTAATGCTGCAGGAACTGGTGGGGGAAAATAAGAAGGCAGAAGTAAGAAGTAAGAAGTTTGATGGACAGCCAAAAAACGGGCAATCCAAAAATGGGCAGAAAAAACAGGCGGGTTCCGGGACAGGCGGGAAATCATCCGGCAGAAACCAGACAGTCGGCCGGGGACAGAGCAGAGCAAAAACCACCGGAGATAAGAAGAAACGGTAAGGGTATCCAACGGGTTGTGCGGCTTCCCGCATCTTATGGAAACGGTGATTTGACGAAGCAGGGAAACTCGTAGGGGCGGGCTGGCACTATTTCGATTACATCCCGATTTCAGCCTTACCAATCCCGCCCGTCGTACGTCCTAATCATATGTTTTTTCTGTCAATTCAACATATGTCAAAAACATCTCGGTCCTGCCCAAACCTGTGGTGTACAGAAATGCAGAATGGTCTGACACGTTCGGCGGGTGGGATTGGTGCACCTGAAACCGCTGTGAATACCAAATCTGCCAGCCCACCCCTACAGTGCGACACCTTTTTGGAATGGTGCATATTGTTTGTTTATATACCGATATAACGGATCAATACATTATTTTTATGTACCATTTCCTTCTCAATTTCACAATCACGGGAGCACAATATGAACATCTTAATGGTCACCATGCAAATGCATATCGGCGGGGCGGAAACCCACATTCTGGAACTGTGCCGTGCGCTGGCAGCCAGAGGACACCACATCACCCTTGCCTCCAACGGGGGTGTGTATGCGGATATGCTGGCGGCGGACGGGGTGGAGCTGGTTACGCTGCCGCTTCATACGAAAACGCCCGCAGCCGTTGCGGCATCCTGGATCGGGCTGGATCGGTGTATCCGGGAAGGGAATGCCCACGGGGACTACGATCTGGTACACGCCCACGCCAGAATCCCCGCCTGGATCTGCGGTCAGCTCTGGGACAAATACAGAAAGCACCCTCTCCGGCGGAATGGGTGTGAAGTGCCCCTGTTCCGGTTTGTGACAACGGCGCATCTGAACTTCTCCATCAATCCCCTGTGGCGGCGTATTTCCCGCTGGGGCGAGAGAACCATGTCCGTCAGCGAAGACATCGTGGACTATCTGGTGGAAGAATACGGTTTTGCCAGAGAACGGATCCAGACCACCATCAACGGCATTGATCTGGAAAAATTCTCCCCCGACACGGATCCCTCTCCCATTCTGGAGGAATTCGGACTGGAGAAAAGCCGCCGCCGTCTGGTGTACATGAGCCGCCTGGACGAAGACCGTGCCGCATACGCCTACACCGTGGCCAGAATCGCACCGGCACTGGCAGAAAAGCACCCGGATCTGGACATCCTCATCGTGGGCGGCGGTACGGAAGAAGCGGCCATCCGGAAGATCGCGGAAGAAAGCACCCGGCTGCTGCTGCGGCTGCTCCGGGGAGAGGAAGCGGAAGAAACGGAGCTTCGGATCCCCACGACCCTTGTCAGTA
>JAFZET010000245.1 GCA_017560565.1 Clostridia bacterium
TTCCCTTGTCCGGGGAACCCTGATAGTACAGGAACACCTTCCCTGTGGCGGGATCGTCAAAGATATAGGGATGCCCGGATTCGCAGGCGTTCCATGCCTTTTCGTTGCCGGGACCCAGGAGAGGGCGGTCAAACATTCTGGTGAAGTGTATCCCGTCTTCGGAGGTGGCGATACCGATCTGCTGCGGCCAGCAGTTGTAGGCACCGGCGTAGAACATATATACCTTGTCATCGTATACCATGGTGGCGGGGGCTTCGATGCATTCCCCTTCCCAGTCCAGCGTGGGTTCCAGAATGGTTTCCGCTATGCACTGGGTGAAGTCTTCTCTGTGCCATCCGGAATCCGCAGGCGCACAGGCCACTCCCAGTTTCTGGATCTTCATTTCGTGATCCCGGGTGGCGAAGTACAGGAACAGCTTGTCCCGGAAAATACACACATCGGCGTCAATGGCACGGCCGCTGCACCAATCATTTGTGGGACGGAAGATGGGATTGGTGGGATCCTTTTCGAAATACAGCCCATCCGGGGAGACTGCGTGGCAGATGGCGTCGGTTTTCCAGTTGCCGTAGGTCTGGTAGAACAGATGCACCTTGCCGTCCACGACGATGGCAGCCGGGGCACCGTGACCGTTTTCTTCTCCTTCGCAGGGGAAGTCCAGGGGCAGCAGGGCCTCAAACGTCCAGTTTTCCCCATCGGGGGAGGTGGCAATGCCGATCCGCAGACGGTTGTCCCCGGGTACCTTGGCGGAGTGGTACAGGAAATACCGGCCTTTGAAGAAAACCACCGCCGGATCCTTGGCAAAATGATAATGGGTATATAACATGGGAAAATCTCCTTGTGATACGATTGGATATATCACAAGTATACGGTATGCAGGCGGATATGTCAACCGTTTTTGTGAATTTTATCCGTATTCCATGTCTCCTCTTGCATAATCTCCGGATCTGTGCTATACTTCTTACATCTTACCTCGTATATCTTACTTTTCCGGAGGAATCCATGTCCGGCTTTATCTTGAAACTGATCGCCGCTGCCACCATGCTCATTGACCATGCGGGACTGCTGCTGTTCCCGGGTCAGCCCTGGATGCGTGTTGTGGGGCGGATCGCTTACCCCCTGTTTGCCTGGTGCATTGCGGAAGGTTTTCGGTACACCCGGAACCGGATGCGGTATTTTCTGCAGATTTTCATCCTGGGTGTGGGCTGTCAGATCGTCTACACCATTGCGGAGGGGGATCTGTATTTCGGCATTCTTCTTACGTTTTCTTTCTCCATCGTAATAATGGCGTTGTTCCGGGAGACCAGAGCCGCCCTGCAGAGGGAGTATACGGTTTTCGGGGATTTCCTGCAGAACCACGGTGCCTCTGCCGCCGTCCGTACCGGGATCGTCACCGCCGCCCTGTTTGGTGCCGCTCTGCTCTGTGCCGTGATCACTGCGTCAGTCAGGGTAGACTACGGCTTTATCGGGATCTTTGTGCCGGTGCTGGCGTATCTGCCGGATAACAAATGGCTGCAGCGTGTCTTCTTTGTCGGGGGACTGCTGGCACTGTCTCTTGTGAACTGGCAGCTGGGGGATCATGTACAGATCTGGTGTCTGCTGGCTCTGATCCCGCTGGTGCTGTATAACGGCAGACCGGGGAAATACCGGATGAAGTGGTTTTTCTATATTTTCTATCCCGCCCACATGGCACTGCTGTACCTGCTGTCTGTGATTTTCTGATGCCCAAAGCCTGCTTTTCTCCGGATTAGCAGGTTTTTTTGCGGGAATTTTCAGATTTTTTAGAAATTTTCGGAAAAGGCAGACATTTTCACCCGGCGGATTGTATAATAGGGTGAAGTACTTCAGAAACATCGGAAAGGAGGGAGCCTATGCAGGATTTTCAGACGGTGTATGAACGCAACATTGATCGGGTGTACCGTGTGTGTTATCTGCGGCTGGGGCACAGGGAGGATGCGGAAGACGCTGCCCAGAATGTGTTTGCCCGGTGGCTGCGGTCTGGAAAGACCTTTGAAACGGAGGAACACGAAAAAGCCTATTTTCTCCGTGCCGCCTGCAACGAAAGCCTGAATATGAAGCGCAGTTTCTGGAACCGGGGACGGATGGATTTCGACGATCTGCCCGAAGCTCTCACAGCGGTGGAGGGACCGGAGCCTGCGGAAACGGACACGGGCGAAATCCTGCGGGATCTGCCTGCCCGGTACCGGGATGTGCTGTACCTGTACTATTATGAAGAACTGAGCACAGTGGAAGTGGCAAAAGCACTGGGCAGAAACGAAAGCACGGTGCGGACACAGCTGCAGAAGGGCAGAGAACGGCTCCGGGAACTGCTGACGAAAGGAGATACGAAATGAAAAACGAACACGAAGAAATCCGTGCACTGTTTGATGCCCTGACGCCGGATGAGGCACAGCGGGAAAAGATGTGCCGTGCCGTACTGACGCCGGAAGCGGAGAGAACAGGAAAACGGCTGTCCGTGAAACCGGTTCTGGCGGCTGCGGTGGCGGCGATGGTCTGTGCCGTTGGCGTCTGCGCAGGGGTTCCGGTGGTGAGGGAGTATATCAATATGCTGTTCCTGCGTACGGACAGCGTGACCCGGCTGACGGAGGTTCCGGAGGGCTGGATCGGCGTATATACGGCGGAGGATCTGGAAGCCGTCAGAGAGAATCTGGGCGGCAGCTATATCCTGATGAACGACATTGTGATCCCCGATGAATACTACCAGCCCGGCGGGATCTATGAGAATGGATTTGTACCCATCGGGAATGAAGCGGAACCGTATACGCTCACACTGTTGGACGACAACGGGGTGGAATACTACAAATACGTCCAGAACGATGCCTTTACCGGCAGCTTCAACGGCAACGGATATACCATTTCCAATGTGCATATCAGCACCGGCGGCGAATGGAGCTATGTAGGTCTGTTCGGCCAGGTGGAAACGGTATATCTCCTGAACGACAAGCAGGAATGGACGTATGATGAAGACGGTACCCCCGTTGCGGACTGTGAATACGGTTATGATGCGGAAACCAGCGGCGGGATCATCAAGAATCTTGGTGTCACCGACAGTTCCATTCGGATCGATGTCAGCGGGCGGGAATACAACAAACCCATGTATGTGGGTATGTTAACCGGTATCGGTGATTTTATTGTCGGCTGTTATACGGACAACGTGACCATCGAGTATACCGGTGCGGATTCCTATACCTATCAGAGCAGTCAGACCAGTGAGGAAGCACAGGCGAAATACAGAGAGACCTATCAGAATGCCGTAACAACTGACCGGATCTGTATCGGCGGTATTGCCGGGGAAGCGGTACTGATCGACAGCTGCTGGTCCGGTGCGGATATTGTGATTGATGCGCCCGAACCGCCGGAAAACAAGCTGTATACTGCCGGTGTCTGCGGCTTCAGCACAAGCTGTGTGACCTCCTATTTCTGCGGCAGTATCGAATCTCCTGCGGCAGACTGGGAAGTTTCCTACAGTGTACAGAATGACCCGCCGGTATTTCTGACGGATGCAGTAATGCGGGAGATTCTATTCCGGCTGCTGGACAATGGTTTCGGGAATACCCTTGACCGTGCGGATTTTGAAGGAATGAACAGCAGTGAAATGATGCGGTTTGCCTTCGAAAACGAGCCGGAAGGGTCTTGGGATGCCGCAAAATTTGCCGCTTTCTATGCTACCTGTCAATACAGCAGAGTGCAGGACTTTATGACATACGATGTGACCGGAGATGAAACCGGAGAATATCCCTGGCTGCTGGATCCCTATCTGAAAGCCAGAGAACGCCGGGAACTGTCCAGACTGATCTCCACCGTTTTTGAAGGCGAAGAATTCATCGAGTTCTGTCAGAACAACGGCGTCAAGTACGGTGCCTACGACAACTATGACCTGCGCCGGGAACCGGACTGCGCTTTTGAAGGCTTTGACTTCGATTATATCTGGAAATGGGGTGAAGACGGTCTGCCGAAGCTGCGGCTCAGTTCCGGTGCCACACGGGAATACTATGTCCCGGAACAGGGTATTGTGTCGGCGGACAGCAGGAGCATCCCCTATCTCATGCTGGATACCGAAGCCGCCGGGGATGGAATATACGGCTACTGGAGAAATGAAACGGCGCAGTTCTGGGTTGAAACACAAAAGAATTATGATGCCGACACCCCGGAAGATCTTCTGGACGGCAGAGCGGGCGATGTAATGATGGTATATGTACACTGGGACAGCATCGCCGATGCGAACACCTATACCTACCATGTGACCGTGCCGGAGCTGACCGCCGAAGAAGCCATGGAGGGCATCACCTTTGATGGAGATACAGTACGGTTTGCCGGTATGCCCGTTCAGTACCAGCCTTATGTGAAAGAGGAAAACTGTCTGCGTCTGACCCTGATTCCGCTGGCAGAAGACCTGACCACCTTTGCGGCGGAACTGGACTATACCGATGACCGTGCAGAGGCACTGACACTGCATACAGCGTACAAGTATGAACAGCCTGCGGAAGACCGGGCGGTTTCGCCCATGTATCTGCGGGATGCGGAAGGCAGTCTGTACCCCTTTACCCGTATCTCCCACAGCAATATCTACACGCTGGAAGAAACACCGGCGGCCCCTATCACGGCATTCGTATCGGAAATGCTGGAGTTCTCGGCGGATACGGAAGAATATACCTCTGTGACGGTTCCCGTACCGGCGGAAGGAGAGATGTTGGAAACCGATATCTCCTTTACCTTCCCGGACGGTGTGACGGAAGGTAAAATACTGGCTGTGGGACACAGCACACCTGTATATGAAATGTCGCCGGAAGAACATCCTTACAGTACATATACGACTGAGGCACTGGCGGAAGAATATCCTATGGGGTATCTGACTGTTGTTACTGAAGCATCGGAACAGGATGGTATCCGGTACTGGTATGACCTGACCTACGGCGGCACCTACCATGACTTCCTGCAGCCGTATCTGACGGAGGAAAGCCGTATGCCGGGGAACGGAACACCCATGGATCCCATGGTACCCAAGTATTCTGTGGGAAGATGGCTTGACGAATACAGGATCATCCGGACAGATCACTATATTGCCGATGGAGAAGATACCGTAGAACTGCGGACGATCGGGTATCGTGCTGCTGCTCCCGGTGACTGGACAATCGAATTTTCCGAATAAAACACAATAAAACCGGGGACGAAAAATCCTCGGTTTTTTCATATATTTCTTACATCTGACCTCTTACTTCTTACTTTCCGTCACAGATCCACGCCTTCCAGAACTTCCTTCCATGTGTACACATCATCGGAGGTAAGTGCCATGTTTTCGTATTCCGCTTCGCCGCTCTGCATATCGTAGGGGTCAAGACGCATATAGGTCTTGGCAGGGGCAAGCTGGTGCTGGAATTCGGTGCAGGTGATAAAGCGGAAGGGGTCTGCGTGGCAGAAATAGAAATCGTGTACCAGCGTGTCGCCGATCCGGTAGGCACCGCCGCCGAAGGAAGGGTCGCACTGGAGCCAGCCGTAGGGGGCAATATAGAACAGTGCCCAGTCGTGGCTGCCGATGTGGTCGGGACGGATGTAGTTCCCGGACTGCCATCTTGCCGGAATGCCGGAGATGCGGCACAGGGTGATGAACAGCAGTGCCTGTACGCCGCAGTCGCCTCTGTGGTTCAGAGCTGCGTACATGGGAATGTTGTCCAGATACTTGTACTCCCGCATATAGGAATACTTTACGTTGTGGGTGATGTATTCGTAGATCCGTCTGGCACGGGTCAGGGGAGAGCCCTTACCGCCGGTGATCTCCTTTTCCAGCATCCGCAGATAAGGCGTGAAGACGATGTGGGGGTACTGTTCTTCCAGATACTGGGGCATATAGGGATGCCCTTCGGTCACATACGCTTCGTCAATGTCCTGGTACTGGGCATGGTTGGTGAAGGCAAATTCGATCTCGTACTTTTCCCCTGCCCGGTACAGGAACTGGGTGTAGGCGGAGCGGATGGGGTGGTCGGTGACCTGGGTCATGTGGCTGACCTTTTTCAGCTCGATGTCCCGGTGTTCCGGCGTTACGGCAGGATAGGGCAGCCATGCACGGAACCATTTGCCTTCCTGAATATGCCGCTCGTCCGGCTGGATGGATTCCTTTACGGTATAGCGGATGGCACGGTAGCCGTTTTTCCGCATCTGCGCAATGTTTTCGTGGAGTGTACCGTTTTCTTCGTCCGTTTCCCGCCAGTCCGGGCGATCCAGACGGTGCAGGAAGCTGCTGCAGCAGTTGAAGATATTGCTTCTGGCGGCGTTTTCAAAATAAAACCCATCGGGACGGCGGATGTAGTCGGCGTGACCCATGTCCATGATCTGATGGAGATGCTCGGCGGTGAAAGCAGGATAGCGTTCCCTGATTTTCCGCACCAGGGTGGCTTCGTCGGTGTTGTAGTCTTCGGTCAGCCCGTCGGCAATAAACTTTTCCAGCATCAGCCGCTTTTTCATGGGTGTGTCGGGGGTCAGGGTCAGCAGATGGTCGATCCGTGCGGCTTCTTCGGCAAAGCGTCCCTGTTTGTGCAGTGCGGCAATATCATCCGGCAGGGGGACGGCCAGATACGCAAGGTCGTCGAAGTCAAACGGGGTGGTCATGTATTCGTTCATGATGTGAGATTCCTTTCTTTTGTCAGGAGTCTTTGCTGTATTTGCTGATTTTGTATTCGTATTCCTTCTGCCATGCGGCACGGAGAACGTTCTGGAACCAGTCTTCGGCTTCTTCGGGTGTTTCGGCGGGCAGGATGATAAAGCCGCGGAGTTCTTCGCCGGTTCCGGGATCTATGATGTTGTTGACTTCAAAGCAGTATTCATCCTTTGCGGGGAAGGTGTTGACACTCATCAGCTCGGAGCCGTCATCAGCCCGAAGGTCAAAACCGGAAAAGAGCCAGTGGAAGCGATATCCGCTGTGCCTGTCCGTCAGAGGGTTATACAGAGTAAATTCCTTCGTGATGTGATCTTCCCATGGGAAATACCGGTGATGCCATATGTCATGCGGACGATATTTATCTGACAGGATTTGTCCTTCAAATACATCGTTCTTGAACAGATAATGACGGATCCGGCCGTTCAGCTGTATGATGACAGGTTCTGTCCAAAGAGGTTCATCATAAACGTCATCGGCGGTGCGGAAATAATCGTACACCAGCATATATCCGTCAAAGGTTTTGTCGTAGTCGGTATAGATGCCGGTATGATAGACCAGCAGACCAAACAGACATACCGCAAGCAGACTGACAACAATCCTTTTGTGCCGCCCGATCCAGTCGAATACCGATCCCATGGCAAGCTCTGCGGCGTACCGTTTCTCCCAGCGGCTGTAGTATTCCAGATACCGCTGATACACGATCTCCCGCTCGTCCGTGGAAATTTCTTCGTCCCACCGCTTGAAGTGCAGCTCGGCGTGCTCCCTCTTCCCTTTGGGCGGGGCGGAAACGGGAATTTCTTCCGACACCACTACAGGCGTTACCGCAGTCATGGCTTCCGACAGGGTGTCCACATCCCGCAGGGCAGCCGGGGTTACGACTGTGTTTTCCGGCGCACCGGTTTCCGGAAGCTGGGCAAGAATTTCATCCGCCTTGCCGATCAGCATACCCAGCCGGTCGTACTGCTCTTTCAGTTCGCTGCGGTACTGGCTGAAAATCTCGGGAATTCTGTCGGGGGATTCCTGCATGGCTGCGATCTGCTCGATGGAGAAAAAGCTCCGCCGCAGTCCCGCAATGGTTTTCAGCAGGGCTACATCGGCATCGCTATAGTCCCGGAATTTTCTGCCGTTGATTTCGGTGATACTCGGACAGATCAGTCCCTTTTCCTCGTACAGGCGGATGGCCTTTTCGGTCAGACCGCTTTGTTCGGCTGCTTCCTTGATGCGCATGGTATGGTTTCCTTTCGTTTACAGGGTGTTATGCGGTTACTATAGCATATTCCCCTGGGGCAGAAGCAAGCCTTTTCGGGAAAAATCCGAAAAATCAGTCTTCCATTTTCTTCACAGGGAAGAACAGAACCATATTCTGGCTGTCCGGGGGCATGAAATCGAAGGGAGAGCCGATGATTTCCCAGCCGTTTTCGGCGGCATAGTCCAGAATGTCGTGGATGGTGTTCAGCTTGTTCATTTCCGCAAAAGCGTACAGGTAGTCAAAAGCGGGCACTTTCCATTTGGTGAATCCCTTGGGTGCCTTTGCGTTGTCTTCCACTTCGATCCCCGCCATGTACAGAGATTTGCCTTTCTTTTTGTCCAGCGGCATATAGGAGAGGGTCTCGTCGTTTGTAAGTCCCCATGCGCCCACCACCTTGCCGTCAGAGTCTTTCTTTGCCAGATGCATGATGGCTTTGCCCTTGACGTTGATCTCTTCCCACAGCCGTCCGATGTAGCCGGGACCTGCGGAATTGTCTCCCACCAGTCCGATGACGGTGAAGGGCTCCAGATGACAGGTTTTGATTTCGGTCATGTTGTTACCTCATTATGCAAAAACAGAGGAAGGAGGCAAGCCTGCCTTCTCCCCCTGTCGGTTGGTTGTACCTTATGCCTGTGCAGCGTCAACGATGGCTGCGAACTTGGCGGGAACCAGAGAAGCACCGCCGATAAGACCACCGTCCACGTTCACCTTGGACAGCAGTTCGGCAGCGTTGGCATCGTTCATGGAACCGCCGTACTGGATGGTCAGACCTTCAGCAGCTTCGCAGCCGTACAGACCACATACCACGTCACGGATGATGGCGCAAACTTCTTCAGCCTGATCGGGAGTAGCGGTCAGACCTGTACCGATGGCCCATACGGGTTCGTAGGCGATGATGACGTTCTTCAGATCTTCTGCGGAGATGCCTGCCAGATCCAGCTTGGTCTGCATGGAAACGATTTCAGCAGTGATGCCGGCCTGTCTTTCTTCCAGAACTTCACCCAGGCACAGGATTACTTTCAGACCTGCGGCCAGAGCAGCCTTGGTTCTCTTGTTTACGGTTTCGTCGGTTTCGCCGAAGTACTGTCTTCTTTCGCTGTGACCGATGATTACGTATTCAGCGCCGGCTTCCAGCAGCATGGAGGCAGAGCATTCGCCGGTGAAAGCACCCTTGGCTTCGAAATGCACGTTCTGCGCACCGATCTTTACGTTGGTGCCCTTGGCAGCTTCCGCAGCTACGGCGATGTCCACAAAGGGAACACACAGAACTACATCACAGCCGTTCTTGCCTTCTACCAGAGCAGCGGTTTCCTTTACAGCCTTTACAGCTTCGGAGGGGGTCATGTTCATCTTCCAGTTGCCTGCGATGACAACCTTGCGTACTTCTTTTTTCATGATAATTACCAGCTTTCTATGTCTATTTCTGAATCAACGGTTTTGGATAACAGGGAAAAGAGCGAAGGCGGGAGTGACCCCGGTCTCCGCTCTGAAAATACCTAACTGAGAATTATTCCTTGTCCATCAGGCAGGCGATACCGGGCAGTTCCAGACCTTCCAGGAATTCCAGAGAAGCGCCGCCGCCGGTGGAGATGTGGGTGATTTCGTTAGCAAAGCCCAGCTGTTCTACAGCAGCAGCAGAGTCGCCGCCGCCGATGATGGAGATCGCACCGGATTCAGCTACAGCCTTGGCTACAGCGCGGGTACCGGAAGCGAAGTTTTCCCATTCGGAA
>JAFZET010000246.1 GCA_017560565.1 Clostridia bacterium
CAATGGTAGGAACAGCGCAGAGCAATTCCCATCCGATAAAGCTGAGGTTCAGACAGAACAGACGGAATTTATTGCCGTCCATCATTTCACGGGAGAGTGTAATCGCATAATTGGGGTTATATTCGGGATGCTCATACAATATGTAGGGTGTCATAGCATAGCTGAAGGATTTGATGATGCCGGGAATGACAAACAGAAGTGTCCAGAGGAAGGTATATATGGCGAGAAGAAGGTTCATAACAAAGCCATCGCCAAGTCTGTGGAACTGGGAAAACAGGTCACCGAAGCGTGCTTCTTTGCCGTCAATCAGATTCAGGTTATACCGGGCATAACCGAGTTTACCGGCACCGCCGATAATCAGAGAAATGATGATGTTGATCACAGCATATACGAGCAAAGCTGCCAGCACGATTCGGAAGAAATTGAGAACTTCGGGAGAGAAATACTGGCTCAAGTCTATACTGTTGTTATCACTGCTGTTAGAGCTGCTGTTTCCGCCACCGGAGGCAATCTGTGCGCCGATCAGCGAAGCAACAAATGTGGTCACAACGGAAACAATCCACTTGCCGCGAAAAGCTTCACGGGCGATATATCGAAAATCTGCTGCGTATTTCATATGGTCTTATCCTTTCTCATAGTTAGTGTACGAATCAGCTTTATAATCAATCTTACCACGAGCAGTACAACAAGCTGCGTCAGCCACATAAATACTGCGACGAAGAACGGATCAAGTTCGTCAAACAGGCTGATAAACCCTCTTGCGGGATGTGCCAGATAGTAGTGATTTCCGTGTGAGCCGAAGATGGCAGACAGAACATACCATGCCGCAACAAACAGCGGCAGGTTGATCCAGGTATGCCTCGGTCGGATCCAGTATGCGAGAATCACAGGGAAGAGCAGGAGTCCGCTCCAGAAAATGATTTTTCCGGTGTAATCTCTAACATGGACAGTGTACTCAATCAATTCGCCCGATTCGTCATAGATACAGTCACCAAGCGTACCGGCAACACCGAATATTCCGTCTCCAATGGCAAGGCAGACAATTACGGTCAACAACCCAAGGACAAATGCAAACAAATAACTTTTGGTTTTATTCATGATAGCCTCCTGTTCTTATTCGCTTTTGTAGAAAGCGCCTTCCCATTCCCAAGTCCAGTACAGCCATTTTCCTTCCGTGTCTCCTTTTACAGAATATACACGGAAGCGCGTTTTTCCGTCTGTAACTACACCAAGGAATTGCCCTTTATCATTGCGGCTGAAATCATTATTGTTCTCCCGATAATACACTACATCATCAATAATGATCTGATCCCATTCAGGGCCTCTGACTTCACCGATCACTCGATTTTGTGAAATGATAAACACCACCAGAGCGATACCGCATAAAATCAATGTGATCCATAAATACTTTCGATTCATGGTGTCCTCCGGATCAGTTTCTCCGCTGTGCATCAATACAGGCATCAATCACCAGCACCACGGATAGTGCCGCAATCTCATCCACATTGGCACCGAAGGATATTTCATACGCATCACCGAGCGTAAACCATTCCTTGGATACGGACGCGATGACACGATCTCCGTCAACCACTTCATAATCGTGATCGAAGAAGTCTCCATGAACGCTCCAACCGGGTCCATTGACCGTGTATTCCGGATGGAAGAACGTGAACTCCTTGACCACCTCTGCAAATTCTTCTTCGCCGCGGTAGATCAGATACTTCGGCAGAAAGGTGAGAAGCTGCTGTTCTATGTAGGCAAGTTCACGTCCCTGCAGATCATACAGGTGGAGTTTCTTGCCGAAGGTAAGGATTTCGCCTTCCACATAATATTTCTCGTTTCCGGCTTCGTCGTAGATAGAGAACTTATCTCCCCATGTAAAAATACGCTGTTTGATGTAAAGCTTCATTCGCTGCCTCCTTATTCTGCGGAGTCATCCTCCACGAGTTCCATAATATCATCCAGTTTACATTCGAGAGCCACACAGATTTTAAGAAGTGAATCTGTAGTGATACTTCCTCCGTTTGCCATACGAGTCAGCACTACGTGACTGATGTCAGCAAGCTGACAAAGCTCTTTCTTTTTCATCTTCCGGTCGATGAGTAATTTCCAAAGTCGATTATAACTGAATACCATTTCTGTTTCACCTCAATCAATTTCTACTTTTAGTATAGCATGAATCTGTGAACAGTACAAGAATATGGAACAAATTTAATCAAAAATTAAGAACTTTGTGCATTTCTGAACAACAAAGTGCTTTTTTGCAAAAAATCCCCGAGCCAGACTTTTGCCTGACTTCGGGGACTTTGTTCAGTTTTCGCCGGATGCGTTGATTACGCCGACATCCTCTTTGGTCGGATAGAACTGCAGTGCATCCTGTACCAATTTGAATACTCCGGAAATATTCCAACTGCTCGCCATACGGTTCTGTTTGGCGGTATAGGCGGGGTACTGCGCCCATGTCTGCTGATGGGTATAGTTGATCCATGCATCGACGATCCATCCATCCTGCATTTCCTTGATCGTATAAGCGATATAGCCACGCTGATTTTCTCCGTTATTCGGCAGGGAGAATTCCACGAATACATCCGTGGAAACCGATTCGCCCCAGAACATACTGTTCTTCGTAAAGGTTTCTTCACCGAGGCTGATGTACGGAGCTGTGTAGGTCATACCGTTCTTATCGTAAAGCAAACGTCCGGTATAATCGCTTGCCTTAC
>JAFZET010000247.1 GCA_017560565.1 Clostridia bacterium
ATACCTCCCTTCCTGCCTTGTCAAAAACCGGTGTACTCTTCCCTTTCTCCGGCTGTTTTTCTCTCCTTATTTTATAGCCACCCGTGGATTCATACGGGTATAAATGTACAGAAAATATATGGCAAAACCGGTAAAAATGCCAAAAAACAGGGGGAATGTACCCCTGCAGCATCATATTCAACAAATTCCCCAAAAATGGACACAATAAATCTACACCAAATACTCAGGGAATTTCGCAAAATATATTGACATTTCCCGAAAAAAACAGTATCATTGGTATTGCACGATTTTTGCATCTGTGCTGACGATCCGCCTTTCGCAAAGGATCCGGCGGATTTCCAAAACATCAGACACTGCTCCAAAATATACGGATCCGGGATAGTCAGTGCCCGCTTCCGTAAAGCATAAAGCAGCCTGTCCAAACTGAATATCTGGTGTTCACACCCGGCAGTTTTCATCATAACTATATTTATGTTAGAAAACCGGTCTTCCGTCCCTGTACATGCCATACGGAAGGCAAGAAACCGCAGCTGCAAACGAACCGATTCGCTTGTAACACACTCTTTGCGGGGGTTGCGGTTAGCCTCGTTGTGGGTTCGCGCAGAGCTGTAATACGGCTATACGTGGTACTTTTGCCGCAAAGGGGGATGCAAAAAATGGATCAAGAGAATATTATCATTGCGCTTAAAAACATCACTGTGGAATTCGATGGGGAAAAGGTACTGGACGACCTGAGCCTGACCATCCGGGACGGCGAATTCGTCACGCTGCTGGGTTCTTCCGGCTGCGGCAAAACCACCACCCTGCGTATCATTGCCGGTTTTCTGGAACCCGACAGCGGTGAACTGTTCTTAAACGGCAAGAATATGCATGGTGTCCCGCCCCACAAACGTGAGGTGAACACCATTTTTCAGCGTTATGCCCTTTTTCCGCACTACAATGTGTATGAAAACATTGCCTACGGGCTGAGAGTGCGGAAGGTGCCGGAGGCGGAGATCAAGGAAAGAGTTACCGAGATGCTCCGTCTGGTCAACCTGCAGGGTTTTGAAAAGAGAGGCGTTACAAGGCTCTCAGGCGGTCAGCAGCAGCGTGTTGCCATCGCCAGAGCATTGGTACTGCGCCCCAAGGTTCTGCTCCTGGACGAGCCCCTGGCCGCTCTGGACCTGAAGCTCCGGAAGGATATGCAGAACGAACTGAAGAACATTCAGAAGCAGATGGGAATCACCTTCATCTTCGTAACCCACGACCAGGAAGAGGCTCTGTCCATGTCCGACACCGTGGTGGTTATGAACGAAGGGAAGATCCAGCAGATCGGTTCTCCCATCGATATCTATAACGAACCCCAGAATGCTTTCGTTGCCGACTTCATCGGGGAATCCAACATCATTGACGGTGTGATGAAGGCCGACTATCAGGCTTCCTTCGCCGGTCACACCTTCTCCTGTCTGGACGCCGGCTTTGCACCAGGCGAAGAAGTGGACGTGGTCATCCGTCCCGAAGACGTGGACATCGTCGCTCCTGAAAAGGGTATGCTCCAGGGTACCGTTACCTCCGTGACCTTCCTTGGTGTACATTTTGAAATCATCGTGGATATCCACGGCTTCAAATGGATGATCCAGACCACCGACGAACACAAAGTGGACGAAAAGGTAGGTCTGTTCATCGAACCGGACGCCATCCATGTCATGAAGAAATCCAAATATTCCGGTCAGTTCGGGGACTACAGCTCCTACAGCGATGAGATCGACACCCTGAACGTACTGGATGAAGAAGACGAAGAAGAATAAGGGGGACGGTCATGAAGAAAAAGTCCCTTCTGCAGCAGGCGGCGGGTGCTCCCTATGTCGTCTGGGCTGCCCTGTTCATCATCATTCCGCTCTTTATCGTGGTGTACTACGCCTTCACCGATAAAACCGGGGCGTTCACCATGGATAATGTGATCTCTCTGGCAGACTACAAGGAAACCTTTCTTGTTTCCTTCAAATATGCCTTCATCGCCTCCCTCATCTGTCTGGCCATTGCATACCCCTTCGCCTATATCATGAGCCGCAAGGGTCCTGCCGCACAGCGGATCATGCTGATGCTGGTCATGCTGCCCATGTGGATGAACCTGCTGATCCGTACCTATTCCTGGATGAACATTCTGGAAAAGAACGGGATCATCAATAATATTCTGGAAAACTTCGGTGTGGAACCGCTGAAAATGATCGGCACACCGGGGGCAGTGATCTTCGGTATGATCTACAACTACATACCCTACATGATCATTCCCATTTTCAATGTCATGTCCAAGATCGAGCCCAGTCTGCTGGAAGCTGCCGAGGACCTCGGTTCCGGTGCCCTCTCCAAGCTCAGGCGGGTGATCCTGCCGCTGTCCATGCCCGGGGTGATTTCCGGCTTTACCATGGTGTTCGTCCCCTCTGTCAGTACCTTCTACATCTCCCAGAAACTGGGCGGCGGGAAGATCCTGCTCATCGGTGACGCCATTGAACGGCAGATGCAGACCTCCTACAACTATAACCTGGGCGCATCCCTGTCCCTGGTGCTGATGGTGGTCATTCTGGTCAGCATGGTCATTCTGAACCGGTTCGCCGGGGACGATGATCTGCTCATATAAGGAGGTGCCGGTATGAAAAAATCTCTCCAGAACCTCTTTGTCGCCATCATTTATATCATCCTGTACGCACCGCTTCTGGTGATGGTGTTCTTCTCCTTCAACGAAGGACGCTCCACTTCCGTGTTCACCGGCTTCTCCCTGAAATGGTACCGTGAGCTGTTCTCCTCCAGAGATACCATGACCGCCCTCCAGAATACCCTGGTGCTGGCCGTCACCTCCGCCGTGATCGCTACCCTGCTGGGAACGGCTGCGGCTGTGTATATGTATCAGGTACGGAACCGTGCATGGAAATCCACACTGAAAACCGTGACCAACATCCCCATGATGGTGCCTGAAATCGTAACCGGTGTGTCCATGATGCTGCTGTTCGTCTTTGTGGGACGGCTGCTGGGGGCTGTGAATGCCCTTTCCTTCTGGACCCTGCTGATTGCCCACGTGACCTTCAACCTGCCCTACGTGATCCTGAACGTGCTGCCGAAGCTGAACCAGACCGACAAGCACCTTTCCGAAGCGGCACAGGATCTGGGCTCCACACCGTTCATGGCATTCTTCAAGGTGGTGCTGCCCGCCGTCATGCCCGGCATCATCTCCGGCTTCATTATGTCCTTCACCATGTCCCTGGACGACTTCGTCATCAGCTATTACACCACAGGCTCTGATTTCCAGACCCTGCCGCTGAAGATCTTCGCCATGACCAAGAAGACCGTCAAGCCGGATATGTACGCCCTGTCCAGCCTGATCTTCCTGACCGTGCTGATCCTGCTGCTGATCGTCAACATCAGCCAGATCAAACAGGACAGGAAAAATAAAAATTAAGAAGTAAGAATTAAGAAATAAGAATTACGCAGTTCTGTCGGTAAATCAAGAGATCGGACAGCGGGAAATTTGGTATCTTATCTTATAAAGTTGTTTGACCTCTCTCCTAACAAGCCCAAACAAAGCGAAGCGCAGCCGCTGATTCCCAAGTTGGCGAAGCCAATCTTGACTACTCTCTTGGCAGGCACCTCACTACTAAACCCAAACAGCCCGACATTGTACGTCCCTGCTGTCGGTTCGGAAGCGCTCTGCCTGCACCATACAAAACCGCTGTAATTTATTAAAAGTTTGCCTGTTTCACGCAGTGAACACAGGGGCTTTATTTCAAAAGCTGCGTCTCTCCTCCCGTACATCCGGGATTACTGTCGTCCTGTCAACCACAATTTTCTCTATTCAAGAAAGGGTAAAGAAAAGAATGAAAAAGTTTTTCACCGTATGCCTTGCTGCCCTGCTGACTGCCATTCCGCTCACCTCCTGCGGCGGCGCAAACAGTGAGATCACAAACCCCGTGGGTACTTACACCACCGAATACGCCGGCACCACGCTGAACGTGTTCAACTGGGGGGAATATATGTCCATCGGTTCCGAGGGTTCTCTGGACGTAAATGCGGCGTTTGAATCCCTGACCGGAATCAAGGTCAACTACATGAACTACGAATCCAACGAAGCCATGTATTCCAAGATCAAGTCCGAGGCTGTGTCCTACGATATCCTGATCCCCTCTGACTACATGATCGCCCGGCTGATCAGCGAAGATATGCTCCAGCCTCTGGACTTCTCCAAGATCGACAATTACCACTATATCA
>JAFZET010000248.1 GCA_017560565.1 Clostridia bacterium
AAGTCCCAGACGGCTTCCCAGCCACAGCCCTGCTCCCAGTGAAAGCACACACACAGTCCCCAGCTCCGTGAGCAGGGAGACAAAGATCTGCCCTCTGGTCAGTCCCAGAGAGAAGAGAATCCCCACGTCCGTGAAACGCTCACCGATCATCAGGGAAGCCACATAGAACACCGCTGCCGCCCCTACCACAAGGATGCCGATCTGTGCTTTTGAGGCAGACTGACCCGTCCGGCGGACATGATCCTCCATGGCTGTGATCTGCGCCGCTTCTTCCGCCGTGTATCTGAGCGGATCGGTTTTCACGCTGTCCGTATAGGCACGGCAGGGGGCGGCGATGGTCAGAAACAAGCCGGACAAAATGGCACAGCACAGCAGCAACGGGATGAACAGCCGGTATCGCTTTTTCTGTCTTGATATATTTTTCAGTGCGTTTACTGCCGGGTACATGGAAAACCTCCTCTCTATTCCTGCCGGATCAGACGGATGGGGGTATGGATACGGATATACAACGCCGTAAATACCGTCGTGATGCCAAAGGCACCCGCAAGCATAACACAGACAAACAGAACGCCGGATGCTGTGATCCGGTAATCCGGTGCAAGCATCTGCAGGTATGGGCTGTCGCTTATCATAAGCCGATGGATTCCTCCGCTGATCAGCCATGCCGGGATGACAGAAACCGCTGTCACCACGGTGCTTTCCAGTGCAGAACGCAGGACCGTGTCCGTTTCGGAGATCCCCAGCCCCAGACAGATCCCGGTTTCTCTGCCGTTTTCCCGAACAAGCACCACAGCCGCCAGAAGCAGAATGCCCGCCGCCAGGGGTATGAAAAACCGCAGCAGCAGATCCGCATCTGCCGCCAGATGTTCCGCCGCTTTCCGGTATTCTGCCAGAGAATGGGAAAAAGGTTCTGCGGTAAACTGATCCCGCCATTCAGCCGGCAGCAGTGCCTGTGCATCCGCCGCAAGGAGTTCACCCATGGCAGGTTCTGTCAGATCATAGACAGCAAAAAAATGATTGATATGATGCCGATCCGCAAACATGGGATCGGTTTCCGATGTACCGTACAGGGTATAAGCGGTATCAAAGTCCGTATGGATCAGTGCCAGCATTGCACCGGAAACACAGAAATATTCTTCTTTATAGTGAGTCTGCCTGTACTGAAAGGCTTCCATATCTTCGCAAAGTCTGTCGTATGGCGTACCAAAATCCGGACTGTCGTCGAAATCTTCTATTATAGAAGCGCCGGTGATCCGCCTGCCGCTGTCCGGCACAGAGGGATCCGTCTGTTCATAAAATTCCGTCCGGTACACTTCATATATCCCGGACACCGTAAGCTGTTTTATAGGATTTTCGTACAGATCATACAGTGTCAGAGTATCGCCGGTGGTCAGTCCGTAGATCTGTGCATAGAAATCCGTGATCACACATTCATCCGCTTCCGGTTCCCTGCCCTCCCGCAGGTGGAAATCATACAGATACGATCCATGTTCTCTTGCCAGCCCGGTGAACGCTTCCAGACTACCGCCCACCACAATATGCTCCGTAAACATCTTTTCAGGAGCTTCGCCGCCGTGCATACTGTAAAATGTATCCAGATTCGTCTGTACCTGCGATGGAAGAACCCCGGAAAAGCCATAGGCGGTATCCGCATACGCCAGTGCATAGTCCGCACAGTATCCGCTTTCTCCCAGTGTATTGAACACTTCTTTTGTGACAGGATACGGATGGGCATAGTCCGCCATCTCTTCCGGATCAAAGAAAATATCCGGTTTTCCATCGGTGGTGGAAGAGCCGTTCAGCAGACTTTCAAAGGCCGACCAGTGGGGGTATGCCGGATCATACTGCAGTGCAGAACGGAATGTGACAGCGTACCGGCGGCTGTACAGTGCTTCCATCCGCTTTACTTCCGCCGACGCAAGCTCCGCATAAAAGAAAGCGCATAGGGGGATCGACAGGATCACAGCCAGCAGCAGGCAGGAAACCAGATTTCTTCTTCTGTGACGCAGAACGCTTCTCAGGATCATTCGTACCCGGAACATGACAGTTCTCCCCGTTCTCTGTATTGTTTCTTCTATTGTAACACATCAATCGGCATTTGTCAAGATAAAAACTTTACAAGCATCATCCCCGAAAAACAGGCAGAAAAAAACACCCAAAAAATTCAAAAAAGTTTTTAAAAAGGTATTGACAAACTAAGCCTGTTCGTGTATAATATAGGAGTCGACAGGAAGAACACCTGAGAGACAAAAAAGAATATGCGGGCATGGCGGAATTGGCAGACGCGCTAGATTCAGGTTCTAGTCGGTATTGCACCGGTGGAGGTTCAAGTCCTCTTGCCCGCATGGAGACGATTCAGTGATGGATCGTCTTTTTTCTTGCTTTCACGCAAGCTGTATGACATACAAAAAGCTCCGCACCACAACGATACGGAGCTTTTGTTTGATTCAGAACTTATCTGCTCTTCTTGCTTACAGCGTAACCAGCGGCGGTAACGATAGCAGCAACAGCGGCAATCACACCGGCATCAAAGGTCTGGGGAGCGGCAGCAACGTCTTCAGCAGCGGCAACGGTTTCAGCTTCGGTTTCGGGAACGATTTCTTCTACCAGATACAGATCCCAACCATAAATGTCACAGCTCTTTACAGCGTCATCGTCAAAGCCGGTAGGAGCCATGATGAAGAAGCTGTGAGTACCTGCGGTCAGTTCGTAGGTGATGGTTGCAAAGTGGTTGTCGTCAGCAGCGCCTTCCAGCAGGTCAACCCACTGGTTGTTATCCTTGCTGTCCAGAGCAACGTCGATAGAACGAGCCTTGCCTTCACGTGCGATGTATTCCACTACGAAAGCATAGATACCGTCTTTTTCAACTTCAAACTCGTAACGAGCCCAGCCTTCAGACTTGTTGCAGAAGCTGGCACCGCCGGTAGCCAGGTTGGAGAAGTTACCGCCGTGTTCGGTCATTTCTTCTTCACCGGGGCCGTATTCCAGCAGGAATTCGCCAACATTGGTAGGTTCGTCTGCGCTGAAGGAGATTTCAGCGGATACAGCAACAGCTGCGGTCAGAACGCAGGCAGCTGCCATCAGCATAGCAAGCAGTTTTTTCATGATAGTACCCTTTCTGAGGATGTAATTTCGGCATGGAATGATACTTTCCGATATCGTTATTATATCTTCCATACCATAGTTTGTCAATAGTTTCTTCATTTTTCGGCAATTTAAATAAAACCAACTCCTTGGATTTGTAAATAAAAGAAAAGCTCCCTGCCCGTCCAGGACAAAGGAGCCAATTCTTCAGAGAGTATATCGCTTGTATTCTGCGCCTGTTTCCAGATCATGCCAGGTAAACAGACCGTTTTCGTACAGCATATAGCTGTGGGGACTGTTTTCCTTGGGGATGGAGACAGAACCGGGATTGAGGTGGATGTATCCATCGGTTACTTCCGCAAGCGGCACATGGGTATGTCCGGTGAGATACACCGTCCCGGGCACCATTTTCGGTACTTCCCTCTGACCGTGGGAGAGATACATGGTGGCTTTTTCGTCCGCAATCACACCGTAGTCGGCAGAAACGGGGAAAGAGAGCACCATACCATCTACTTCCGATTCGCAGTTTCCTCTGACGCAGATGATTCTGTCCGCCAGGGGATTCAGCATCTCGATCACTGCCTTGGGCGCATATTCGTCCGGCAGATCGTTCCGGGGACCGTGATACAGGATATCGCCGAGGAAGATAAGCTTATCCGCACCTGCGGCGGCAAAGGCTTCCGTCAGTTTTCGGCACCAGTAAGCGGAACCGTGGATATCCGAGGCAATAAACAGTTTCATACTCAGCCCAGATTGTACTTGGCCAGCTTTTCACGCAGGAAATCCACTGCCATGGCGATATCCTTTTCGGGAGCATCACCGCATTCTCTTTCGATAGTCAGGAAACCATCGAAACCGGCAGCAGCCAGAGCAGGCAGATATACGTCGAAGTCAACGCCGCCCTTGCCCAGAGGCAGTTCCAGATATTCGTGACCCATCTTGGCCAGTTCAGCGTGATGCTGTGCTTCTTCACCCAGCAGTACTTCGCCTTCAGCGGGCTTATGCAGCTTGATACCGTCCTTGGCATGGGTATGTACAACATACTTGCCGATGTACTTCAGAGCGTTTTCGGGACGGTCACCGGCTACCATTACCAGGTTGGCAGGGTCAAAGTTTACGCGAACGCCGTTTGCACCCAGGCTGTCCAGGAAGCCGCCCAGTACTTCACCGAATTCGGGACCGGTTTCCAGTGCGAATGCAGAACCGATGGAATCCGCATATACAGCCAGTTCACGGCATGCCTTGCGCATAACTTCCTTAACGGCACATTCTTCTTCGGGAACCTTGTGGATGTGGGTGGTAACGATGTCGCATTCCAGCTTCTTGGCCAGATCGATGATTCTCTTGGACTTTTCGATCATTTCGGGGTTCTTTTCGGGATCGTCGAAGCCGTAGCCGTAGTCACCGCAGATAGCGGAGAAAACCAGACCGTTGGACTTTACGATGTCCAGAACTTCCTTAGCCTTTGCATCGGTCATCTGGTCAACAGCCAGTTCACCCCAATTGGTTGCATATGCCTGGATACCGGCTACGCCCAGAGAAGCAGCCTTTTCCACGCCGCCGCGGAAACCGAGACGGAAAGATTCAACCATTGCGCCAATTTTCATTTGTATATCCTCCTTAGGGATCATAAAATTTTTCTATTTCATACAGGCTCCGTGCCTGCTGGGAAACATATTATATAAACCAGCTCTCAAGGAAGGATTTCAGACTGCCCTCATAGGAGGCTTCCGCCAGAAATTCCATGCCCTGCTGATTGCCCCAGCTGTAATAGATAATGGTTCTGCCGTTGAATTCGCACAGCTCGATGTCGCTGTTGTTAATATCTCTGGCATCCGCAATCTGCTGCTGTTCTTCCACAGTCAGGAAGGGATTGGCAATCTGTTTGTCTTCAAATTCATTGTACATCATCACCGGATTGATGGGACTGTATTCCCAATGGATCAGATCCTTTGACCGGGCAATGCAGTTGGAGTAGGAAGGACCGGGATAGGCTTCCAGATACAACACGTAATAGTACCCGTCATCGATGGTGTAAATGGCGGGACCGCCGGCGTATCTGTCCTTCTGGAACACGCACTCCGTAGGAGTCAGCGTCCAGTGGATCATATCGGGTGAGGTGGCAAAACGGAAGGTAAAGGGATGGGTACCTGCTTCTTCCGCAGGTGCGGAAATCTCCATCAGCAGCGTATAGATCCCGTCTTTTTTGCACACACCGGTATTGTAGATCTTCCAGCCAGGCAGATGCAGTTCTCCCGCACACTCCCAGGTTTCCAGATCTTCGGAGCGGAATATATGCAGGGTATCGCCGCCCCAACGTCCTTCCACACCTACGGCATACATGATACCGCCGTCGGTATAGGCACAGCCCAGGTGATGATCCTTCGCAAAAGAAGGGGTCTGCTGTCCGGTTCTCATATCGATAAAATGAAAGCTGGACCAGGGGTTGGGATTATAGATATTCCGGCTCTTCAGATAATCACATTCCCGGGGACGGCAATATTCAAAGCGGTACAGGCTGCCGCCGAACACAATGGGAGTGGATTCCACCGTACCATACTTGATGGTACCATGCCGCCGGATCTTCGGGGTTTTCGGACAGGACATAACCGTTCTCCTTTCCGTTCTGTGTATCATTTATTTTCTCAGTTTCTGCGCACGCACATCCACGCCCTTGAACAGCAGGGGTTTATATTCGCCGAACAGACGGCTGGCAATACGGTCGGTGTACCGGCTGCGGATCTCGGACTGGGTCAGGTTCGTGTTGATGATGGTGGATTTTCCCTGGTTGATACGGGTATTGATCATACTGTACAGGCTGGACACCGTGAACTGATTGGTCATCTCGGTTCCCAGGTCATCCATAATCAAAAGATCACATTCCAGCAGACTCTCTACCGTGCGCCCTCTCTGATGCTGGATTCCTTCACCGCGGCTGAAGCGTTCTTCTTCATACACAGCAAGAATCTCCTGTACCGAATCATATACGACATCAAAGCCGCGTCCGATGACCACACCGGCTACAGCGGTGGACAGATGGGTCTTTCCCAGTCCCGTGGCACCGGCAAAAAGCCAGCTGTCGGTGGTATCGGCAGAAAAGGTCTCCGCAAACTGCCGCAGTCTGCGTAAATTGTTCTCCATGATTATTCTATCATGATTTTCGTAAAAATCAAGACTAAATGTTTCAAAACTCTGTGTTTTTATCAAAGAAGCCAGTCCGGCACTTTCCACACCGGCACGGATCAGCTCCCGGCGCATACAGGAACACATTTCTATACCCCTGTACCCCGTATCGGAACAATCCTTACAGGTATACAGAATATCCGTATAGTCCGCCGGAAATCCGTATCGCTGCAGCAGCGCACCTTTTTTCTCCCGCAGCAGCCGGTTGTCTTCCCGGATAGCGGTCAGTGCGGCATCGTCCAACGTATGTGTGAACGCTGCCTGCATGATTCTGGCACCGGTACCTGCCAGAGCTTCTTCCACCTCGGCATACCCGGGGATCTTCGCCGCCATTTCGGTCTTCCGGCGCATACTGGTGGAAACGGCTTCCGAGCGGCGGGCTGCCAGAAGCTCTTTTACCTTCTGGATATTCTCACGGTTGTATGCCATACATCCTCCTATTCATCGCCGTAGGATCTGCGCAGGGCAGCGGCAAAGAAATCGTCCGTATCGAAACTGGTACCCTCCGGCTTCTGTTCACCGGGCTTTTCGGCTTCTTTATTCTTCTGGTATTCCGCAATGGAGGCTTCCACTTCCGCTAAGGTTCCCAGCCCCGCTTTGTACCAGTTTTCCAGTACGGCATTGGCGTAGGAAATGGATGCCTTTCCGGTATTGCTGACAGTTACTTCGTAGGCTTTTTCAATGACAGACTGATCGTACTGCATGGTCAGGATCCATTTTTCCACCATGGCTTTTTCTTTGGCGATCAGCGCACGGCTGCTCAGACCGAAGAGTTTGCGTATGTACTGTTCTGCTGAACTTACCTTTTCGATGGTCTGCAGCCGTTCTTCCAGTTCCCTGTATCCGGTGACGCCTTCGTCAAAGAACCGGATGGCAAGCGTTTCCACATACCGCACGGAACGCTTCCCCAGTTTTTTGGCATGGGCAAACAGCAGCATGATGTATTCCGGACTCAGTGCCAGATAATCGTGCATCCCTATGACGATTTCCGTCTCGGCTGTACTGAACATATCGCCGCTGATATTCTGACAGCAGTCTATCAGACTCTTGATATCCGCATTCCGCTCCAGATAATCGGCGGCATCCCCTGCTGCATAATGGGGCAGTTCCCGGCGAGCATGGAGATTCTTCTTTGCGGTCAGACGGTCATCGGACGATTCAGCGGCTCCTTTTGCGGATTCCGTTTCTTTTTTGCCGGAAGAGGCGGATTTTTTGGAGGCAGCATCGCCGGTTTCCGTAATGGACAATACCCCCAGCCTCTGCCAGGCAGCCAGGGCGTCCAGAAATGTTTTTTCCGTAAGGTTCAGTGCGGATGCACGGTCGGAGGGGGTAAACACCGGATCGGCAAGCACCGAAAGAAGCACCGCAAGCTCTTCCCTTGTGGCGGTTGCCAGCGCCCGGCACACCTTATCCTGGGGCACCACAAAAACCTGATTCTCATATACGGGTGTGATTTTCATAAACCGTATCGTTTCTACTTTCTTATTCTTCCAGATTGGCAAATGCGTTCAATGTGGAATCGGCACGGACGCCGCACCGGTACAGATGATATCCACAGGCGGACACCATGGCGGCATTGTCACCGCACAGAGAAAGCGGCGGTACCACAAATCCGGTTTTCCGCTTCCTGCAAACCGCTTCCACAGCACAGCGCAGATGGGAATTGGCAGCCACGCCGCCGGCCATCACCACGGTGGAATAGTTTCCCCGCTTCAGGGCCGTCTCCAGCTTGGAGGCGATCCCTTCCGTTACCGCACAGGTAAAGGCGGCCGCAATTTCCGCTCTGGTTTCTTCCGGCAGCTCTGCGTCCTCTCCGCCCATACGCTGTTTCGTGGTATGGATGTGGTTGATCACCGCTGTTTTCAGTCCGCTGAAGGAAAAATCCAGCGTGTCATCGGGTATGGCGGGGGAGGGGAATTTCAGTCTTCCCTTTCCTTTGGGATCGTAGGTTTCCAGCCCCTTTGCCGCCAGCTTGTCCATCGCCGCACCGCCGGGATAGGGCAGCCCCATCACACGTCCCACCTTATCGAAGGCTTCTCCCGCCGCATCATCCCGGGTTCCGCCGATCTCATGAAAAGTCTCGTAGTCGGAAACTTCATACAGAGAGGTATGACCGCCGGACACCACCAGTGCCAGATAGGGGGGCTTCAGCTCCGGA
>JAFZET010000249.1 GCA_017560565.1 Clostridia bacterium
GTTCCGTGGGGAAGGGATCTTCCTGTGGCACGATTTCTTTTATGCCATCAAACGGAACTGGAAGCAGTCCCTGATCTACGGCGTGTTGGATGCGGTGATCATCGTTCTGCTGGCCTATAATATTTTCTTCTACAACCTGAACTACGGTGTCAGCACACCTCTCAATATGATGTTCTATGCCAACATCTGTATGGCAGTGCTGTACGTGGTCATGCGTCTCTACATCTATCTGATGATGGTGACTTTTGATCTTTCCATTCTGAAGATGTTCAAGAATGCGCTCCTGTTCACCATCCTCGGCATCAAGCGGAACATCCTGTCCACCCTGGGCATCGTGCTGCTGATCGTCATCGAATTTGCCCTGCTGATGCTGTATTTCCCCCTGGGCGTCATCCTCCCCTTTGTGGGTCTGTTTTCCATTGGGTACATGATGCAGATCTATGCTGCCTATCCGAAAATCAAGGAAATCATGATCGATCCATACTACGAATAATCAGTCAATACAGAAAACAATGTGCCGCAGATTCCATGCAGACGGGATCAGCGGCACATTTTCTTTCCGTTTTATTCAGCAGTTGTGACGATACGGGATCCTTCCTCGTCCCGAAGCACTGCAATTTTCTTTCCATCGGTGAACGTGACGCTTTGTTCAGCCTCTGTGTTGACAACGGAAGCGATCAGGGAGGCATCGGCGTCCCGGGAAAGGACTGCATACGCATAAGAATCCACGGTACTGTGATCGATCTGAACCATGAAAATGTCAGCAGTCACCGGCGCATCGGATTCAACGGGACTGTTCTTCTGCCAGGTACCTGTGACGGACTTTGCTTCCGCAGTCATTGGCACAGCGGAAAGATTCATATAGCGGAATCCTCCGTTTATGACAGACTCTCCTCCGGCAATTTCACGCTTGGCAAAAATTCCGTTTTTGGCGAAGGTCTGATCCACCGTTGTATACAGGGGTTCCAGTCCCTCAAGGCGGCAGCCGAGACAGATCATGCCGTCTTCAAAAGGGAAGAATGCTTTATAGCCGGAGATACCGTCGTGTTCAAGGCGCATATACAGAACACCCCGCTGACCATCGGTGTATCCGCCGCAGTCGTTGTTGGAGCCGGCTTCGGATTTCCAGTCTCCGACAGATTTTTCCCACAGCCGGGTTTCGTCCCATTTCGGAGCGGTGGTTCCGGGGACTGCTGCATAATCAAACACCGGATTGATGTTGAAGTATTCATCTCCGTCCGCCATCATGGTCATGACGCTGCCGTAGTTCAGGTTGTACCCCAGCCGGTTCTCACGGAGCCCCCATTCGGTTCCCTTATAGTGTGTGTGATATCCTTTGACGGAGATTCGGAAACCAGGGGTATTATGGGAGAGAAAATAACTGTACGGGAAGTATTTTGTACCGGCGAAGGTATCATTTCCGGTGGTGAGTGCCTGATAATACGCTTCCAGTTCGTCAAAACGGGAACATTCGGCGGTTTCTCCGAGAACTTTCAGAGCATCGGCAAAAGGGGCGGCACTTACGGCACCCGGGCGGGCAATCTCACGGCCGATTGTCTGATAATCTACATATCTGCCGCGCATCATGTACCTCTGTCCTTCCAGAACGAACTGTTCAAACAGCCGCACTTTTTCTGTGGGGATGGCAAAATCGCTGCCGGAAAGAATGGCAATGAGCTGGGCGGTTTCTCGGGTGAAGGAACGCCCGTAGCCGCAGCTGTAGAGGATCGGTCCGTGCTGATAGAAGGACATATCTGGCTTGATACCTTCATTGCCGCCTTCAGCAATGTAAATTTCATCCGCCATCCGTCGGGAAGCCTGCAGCAGAAGATCCCGGTCTCCGATGATGAGGGCATGATAGATTGTGTCACGGATCCCCCAGATCAGATTGGCACCGGTCCACTGCAGAATGGCGGGACACCCTGCCACGGAGCCTCTTTGGATGATTTCTGCACTTCTGGTAAGCCGCTGTGGTGTCAGTACATCTATCAGCATGATCGTGACCGCAGACAGCGCATTGACAAGACCGATTTGATTATACCACCAGTTCGGATTCTTGAAATCATTGTCATACCAGTAATCCAGTGCGCCGTTTATATCTTCCAGGAGTGCTTTGTCTGCAAGAGCAGCTTCTTTTCCGCAGGACATGAGCTTGTCCAGAATTCTGTTGATGTGATTGAGTGCATCCCAGACTGCCACATCCTGCTGTGTGTAGTCAATATCATCGAAATACACATAACCGTTATCACGGATGAGATGATCATCCCAGACACTGCAGTTGGTGGTATATGTTCTCGGAACCCCTTCTGCCCAGAAGAAAGCCTGCGCTTTTGAAAGTACGCTTTTCATAAATCCCTCCGCACAAGTATATAGACAGTATCATTATATACGCCCCCGGGTGATTTGTCAATTATGATCGGAAAA